>JBIKPT010000132.1:0-8254 GCA_044357355.1 Chitinophagales bacterium | reverse complement strand
ATTTATAGTACAGGTATTAACAGTTGAATCGCACGGATTTAAACTGCCACGCGGAATATTATTGGCAAAAGCAGCTGCTTCTTCAGGTGTGTCATCAATAAAATCATCTATGGCACATCCGTCATCAAAGCCAGGAATTGGTAATACGTTTCCCCAGCTATGTTGTAAGCCTAAATAGTGTCCAACTTCATGAACAGTGGTTCTTCCATGAGCATAAAAATCTCTGAATCGTTGTGTAGTAGAATCTTGTGCATACCAGTTATTAGCACCAAAAAATCTGAAGTCAATTACAATTCCGTCATTTTTCCCACGGTCTAATGCTAATGCGCCCCAGTTAATTGCATTTGAAGGCGGATATGCAAAGCCACCTAATGCACCGCAGGTATCACATAAGGTTAAGCAGGTATTGCATTTACGGTTTGCATAATTTAAATCACACACATATAAATTCAGGTATTTTCCGGATGGCCATGGTGATTTTCCGGTAGAGCCGGTAAATAAAAAGAAATCTTCTTTCAGCGGCTCGATTCCTAAAGCTGTCCATATAATTGTGCTTAACGGATCCCAACCGGTTAAGTTACCCAGTTTACCCAAAGTCCTGGTAATTCCTGTTGTAAAAGCACCATTCGGCGCTTTTTTGGCAAGTTCAAATTTTATTTTGGCATTACCTCTGAAAGGTATAAAAAAGTGACGCAAATTTACTGTGTCTGCATTTAATGAATTGAAATCACGATTTAGTGCATCTATCTGACTTTGAATTATATTGTCAGGAATATTTTCGTATTTATTATTGTTTAAGTAAACTATGTGAACCACAACTTGCACCGTATACACAGAATCTGTATTTGCTAAAGTAGTGTCGTAAGTAACTATATTATTTACAGCACCGGATATTTCTCTCAGATAAGTTTCTGTGAGTGTTGGGTTATTTAAGATTGATTGAGAGTTAATTTCGTCTATTGCACAACGTTTTACTATATCCTGTGCGTTTAAATGGAATAAAATGCATAGTAATGCAATAAAAAGTGTTGGGATTCTTTTCATAACAGTGTGATTTCGGACAAAGTTATGAATATTTTAAATTAATTCAGAATTGGATCTTCCGGAAAAGTGGATAAAAGCTTGTTTTTGCCACCCATTTTTACCAGCACATCATGCCACATAAATTCGCTCATTTTAAAAATCTCCGGATAATCTTTAGAAACAATCCAGCTATGATCCTGCATTTCTTCATTTAATTGTCCAGCTTCCCAGCCGGCATAGCCTGCAAAAAATTTGATGTTGTGCGGTAAGATTTGCCTTTCTTTTATCAGCATTTTAAGCTGTTCAAAATCACCGTTCCAGTACAAATTATCTTTGATGTGCATAGAGCCTTGAATAATATCACCATAAGAATGAATGAAATTCAAGCGATCTAAACCTACCGGTCCACCATAAAATACGGTCGACTGAAACGCCGGAAAATTAGGTATCATTTCGTTCACTCTAAAGATAGACGGACGGCTAAGCACCAAACCTAAGGTGCCTTCTGTGTTGTGTTCACAGATTAGTGTCACTGTTCTTTTAAAACTCGGATCTTTCATGAAGGGTTCAGCCACCAGTAAATCTCCTTTTTTTATGTTAAAATCGTGCGTCATAAGTTGTGAGTTTCTAGAATTAAATTAATATACATTCACTAACGTTAGCTTTCGGAACGCTTGCATTTTTAGAGTCTGTTTAAAATGGAGTTTATATGTTTCACTGAAATCAATCGGTCATATCGTTCTCCAAATCGCGTATAATACAATAGAATCGTATAATCATTTTCGGTGTCCATGTAATAACTTTCCGTTATAAACTGGTCAACCTTATTGTCTTTATCATTTTTAAACACATAAGAATAGTTGTAAGTTCCTTGTTTCAATTGAAGGTTTAAAGCATAACTTTTATCCAGTTCGTCATAATGCATTTTTGAACTTTCATCACACACCCAATTATTAAACGCACCTACAACGTAAAAATTGCCGTCACCAACGGTTCCGCCAAAGTCAAAATTGAAATGAACATTTGCATAATCTGCACCGGTATTGTAGAATGGATTATCCAGATTTTCAATATAAAACTGACCGTTTAAATCTCTTACAATTAAATATTTGTCGCGCTGCTGAGGTTTGTCGAACAGTAAATACACATCATTGTCATCCTCTTGAATATCAAAAGCACGAATATTTTGCCCTCTGAATCGCAGGGAACGCATGTCAAAAAACCTGAATTCTCTGCCAGCAGTTGGAAAGGTGAGCACACCGTTAAAATCAAAATTCATTTCGTTGATTCCGGTAAATTGCGGTCGGATATCCGTTTTGGCATTATCCCAGCGGTAATTTTGCATCACGGTCGCTTTAATTTCCATCTGTGGATTGTCAATGGTAAATCCTTTATAGTTTACCCGAAATACAACTTCCTGATATTGATCTCTGGCGTAAATATTACGTGGATATACAACATTCGCATCAATTATTACTTTATTTTCCGCCACCATAAAACGTCTGGTGAATACCGGATTTTCTTTGTTGTTTTCAAAAACAATCAGTACGTAATTACCGGAATAATTCAATTTCATGTCATTGTTGGGAAATTCCAGCCTGTAATGCACATATGGTATTTTTGTGCCGTTGGAAAATTCATAATCATTAATGTTTGCTTCTGTGAATCCGTCTACATATTCCATCACGTTCATCATGGTAGGTGTCCAGTCGCTTTGGCATTGCTGAACTGTGTAGAAGTAGTTTTTAGGCTTTGCAGATAAATCATCGAAATGTAATTCCAGCGTTTCATTTTGATTCATATTAAGTATGGGCATAGCCATGTCAGCACCTTTTGGGAATAGCTGCACTGTTTTTATAAAGCTGGCATAGACTTTATTCTCAAAAACCACCGCTTTCCCGCTGACAGGAAACAGCAGGAACAGTAAAAATATATAGTGCAACCGTTGCATATTCCAATAATAGCAAATATCTTTCCAAAAATTGATATTTTACAGAAAATATTGCCTGAGAATATAAAACAGCAAAGTTTGCTAAGTGTTATATTAATAAATGATAAACTATCCGCATGGAATTTACCACAAAAATAAATATTCCCAAAGCTGCATTTTCCATCACTCATCAGGATAAGCTATTGCTTTTGGGTTCTTGTTTTACTGAAAATATTGGTCATTATTTAAAGCAATTTCAATTTCAAGCCAACATCAATCCGTTCGGTATTATTTACAATACAATTTCCATTTTTGGTAATCTTGATAAGATAATCCAACATAAAATATACCTAGAAAATGATTTATTGCTGCACAACGAACTCTATCTTTCGTTAGACCATCACGGACAATTTTCAGGAACTGATAAAACGGATGTGCTGTCAACTATTAATTCAAAAATAACACAGTCGAATGCTGATTTTAAATCAGCTAAGTTTATAATTATAACACTTGGAACTGCTTTTGCATATACACACCTGGAACAAAACAGGATAGTGGCAAATTGTCACAAGATTCCGAATAACGCATTTGAAAAAAGACTTTTGAGTATTGAAGAAATTAAGTCGTCATTTAATTCAATTAAAAAAAAGTTGAATGATAAAACAATACTTTTTACCGTTTCGCCTGTCAGACACTGGCGCGACGGAGCAATTGAAAATCAGCGCAGTAAAAGCATCTTAATCGAAAGCATTCATCAGTTGATTGCTGAAAACAGTAACTGCTTTTATTTTCCTGCTTACGAATTGATGATGGATGAATTACGAGATTACCGGTTTTACGCAGAAGATATGCTGCACCCAAATACCGTTGCTGTAAAATACATTTGGGAACGATTTCAGGATACTTATTTTTCTGAACCAACTAAAGAAATGAATTTAGAAATAGAAAAAATAAATCTATTACGTCAACATCGCATTAAAAATGCCAATACAGAAGCACAAGAGGCATTTGAACGAAAAATTAAAAATGCTATTGCTGACTTTAAAACTAAGTATCCCGCTCTGCTTGCATCATTTTGAAGAAATAAGGATATAACTGATCAGTTTGGGTTAATAAAAATCACCAACATTCTATAAATCAGTACATTTTTATATTATGCCTCATTTTTTTATCTTTGCGCCATGGAAAGTAACTTATCTGCACAGGAAATTCGCCAGGCGTTTTTAGATTTTTTTAAAAGCAAAGGACACAAAATAGTGTCATCTGCGCCATTAGTGGTTAAAAACGACCCAACCTTATTGTTTATCAATTCAGGTATGGCACCGTTTAAAGATTTCTTTCTGGGAATAGAACAGCCAACGAACTCGCGCATTGCAGATACGCAAAAATGTTTACGTGTTTCCGGAAAACACAACGATTTGGAAGAAGTTGGTGTAGATACTTATCATCATACGATGTTTGAAATGCTGGGGAACTGGAGTTTTGGTGATTATTTTAAAACCGAAGCAATTGCCTGGAGTTGGGAATTACTAACGGAAGTACTAAAATTAGATAAGGAAAGGTTATATGTAACTATTTTTGAAGGAAATGAAGCAGAAAATATTCCGAGAGATTCAGAAGCCTATGACGAATGGAAAAAAGTCATAGCAAAAGACCGAATTTTATTAGGCAATAAAAAAGATAATTTCTGGGAAATGGGCGACACTGGCCCCTGTGGTCCTTGCACTGAAATTCACGTGGATTGCCGAACAGATGAAGAACGCAAATTAGTGGATGGCGCTACTTTGGTGAATAACGATCATCCGCAAGTAATTGAAATATGGAACAATGTATTTATTCAGTATAACAGAAAAAAAGATAATTCATTAGAACTGTTACCGGCAAAACACGTTGACACAGGAATGGGTTTTGAGCGTCTGGTGCGTGTTATACAAGGAAAATCGTCCAATTATGATACAGATGTTTTTTCCGGAACCATTGAAGCCACAGAAAAAATCGTAGGTTTAAAATACGACAGAAGCGACAGCAAACAAGCCATCGCTTTCCGTGTGCTGGCAGATCATATTCGCGCGGTTTCGTTCACCATTGCAGATGGTCAATTGCCGGGCAACACCGGTGCAGGTTATGTAATTCGCAGAATTCTGCGTCGTGCCGTTCGTTATTATTATTCATTCCTGGACAGAAAAGAACCATTGTTGCATTTACTGGTTCCGGTGCTGGCAAAACAGTTTGAAAACGTTTTTCCTGAGCTACAACAGCAAGTTGATTTTGTATCTAAAGTAGTGTTGGAAGAAGAAAACGGATTTTTGAAAACTTTAGACAACGGCTTGAAAAGATTGAGTTTAATTATTGATGAGACCTTAGTAACAAATAAAGTAAAACCTACGCTAATTAATGGTGCTGCTGCTTTTGAATTGTTAGATACTTTTGGTTTTCCAATTGACTTAACCACATTGATTGCTGCTGAAAATAATCTATCGGTTGATGAAGCAGGTTTTGAAGAAGAATTACAAAAACAAAAAACACGTAGTCGTGCAGCCTCCGAACAAGATGTGGACGATTGGATTACGTTGCACGATGGTAAATCTGTTTTTGTTGGATATGATTCCTTGGAAACAAAAGCACAGATCTTAAAATATCGCAAGATAAAATCTAAAGGAAAAGAGCAATATCAGATTGTATTAAACAAAACACCATTCTATGCTGAAAGCGGTGGACAGGTAGGCGACGTTGGACAATTAACGATTAACAATACACCATTAACGATTACAGACACGAAGAAAGAAAATGATTTGATTGTACATTTTGCCGATGCAATTCCTGCAGATTTGAGTGGTGATGTGCTGGCAACGGTAGACGCTGCGGTGCGTAAAAAAACAACCATTCATCATTCATCTACGCATTTGCTGCAAGCAGCTTTGCAACAAGTGTTGGGTAAACACATTGCACAAAAAGGTTCTTTAAATAATTCAGAATACTTGCGTTTCGATTTTTCGCATTTCGGAAAAATGACGAATGAAGAAATTGAGCAAGTGGAAAATATCGTGAACGAAAAGATACGAACTAACATTCCGGTGGTGATTAAAGAAATGTCGAAAGACGATGCGATGCAATTGGGTGCTATGGCATTGTTCGGTGAAAAATACGGCGATGTGGTGCGTGTAGTCATTATGGATGAAAACTATAGTATAGAATTGTGCGGTGGTACGCATGTAGGTGCTACAGGTGAGTTAGGTTTGTTTAAAATAACCTCTGAAGGTGCGGTAGCTGCCGGTGTGCGCAGGGTAGAAGCGGTGTGCGGTGAACAGGCGTTGCAATTTGTTTATGAAAAAATTAGCGAATTAGCGAATGTGAAAGAAGCATTTAAAGGATCAAAAGATATTGCTAAATCTATAGAGCAATTACAGGATGAAAATATATCGCTGAAAAAAGAAATTGAAAAATACCAAAACGAAAAAGTAGAGATTGTTAAACAACAGTTACGTACTAAAGTAACGAACAGAAATAATGTAAATCTCTTAATTGAAAAAATTGATGGCGTCAACGGCGACGGATTGAAGAAAATTCAATTCGACCTGAAAAATGAATTTGACGATTTGTTTTTTGTGGCAGTTTCAGTGATCAATGAAAAACCAATGGTTTCTATAATTATTTCAGAAAACTTAGTGAAAGCAAAAAACTTACACGCTGGCAATTTAGTTAAAGAATTAGCGAAAGCCATAAAAGGCGGCGGTGGCGGTCAGCCATTCTATTCAACTGCAGGCGGCACTGATAGCAGCGGAATCGATACTGTTTTACGACAGGCAGAAGAATTGTTTTTGGTGCAGACGAATTAATTTTTAAAATGGTTTTGTATTTTTAAAACACATAGACACATTGCTTTTAAATAAAGCAGAACGATTCGTTTAATTCATTTAACCAGGAAAGTGAATCATAGTTTGTAAGCTTTGCTTACAATATGTCTGTCTACATTCAACTGTAATTTACTGCCAATTGTTTTTGTTATTCAATTTATTTCTATGATTCTATCTTCCAAATGTTCGAAACTATGTGTTTAAAAATTGCCTTATAATTTTGATATTCATTAAAAAAGGCTGCCTTGCGGCAGCCACGATGAATGTTATGTAAACCAAATAAATAAAAAACCAAATAAGTTTTTAATAGTAAGTATACGTCACAACGGTTTGCGTTGATCCATTTATTGTTGTTTGAGTAGATACTCTTTGTTGCGCATCCAATACATAAGTGTAATTGATAGTTTCACCATTCTTAGTGGATGATTTCAGTAGATTCTCAGAACTTTTGCCTAAGTATTGTTTTCCGAAATTCTTATTTCCAATGGTGTTTAATTTATCCGTGTAATATTCATAGCTGGTTGTTTCTCTGAAATCACCACCTAGATAATTAAATCCTGTTCCGGAAACAGACAATATATTTTTCTTGTCGTTGCTTAGTTGCTCATTTATTGAATAATCTGTTATGCCAAACGAATGCATAATTAAAAAACCATTTTCGTCATACTGACAAGTTACCGACTGACAATTGGAAGCTGTTTCCAGGTATAAACCTTTTTCATTTAATTTCAACAATGCCGGATTCGAACTACAGTTTATACGAATGGCGCCACCTGGCAAGGTTTGCTCTAACGCATAGACAGGTTCTTCACTTCTGTATTCAGAAATTTCAGTACCTGAATAAGTATATTCATGATAATAAGTTGTTTCGGTAGCAGTTGTGAAGACAATTTTCGCTAATCGTTTCTGACTATCGTAGAAATAGGTTTCCATATTATTTCCTTCTGACTTCGTCTTTACAAGCACTTCTGATGGTATTGTTGTAATTGATTCTTTCTGACATGCCATAGATAATAAAGACATGATTACAGATAGTAATAAATAGTTACTTTTGATAAACATAAAAACCACTAAAAATTAAAAAATAAAATTCCCCAATTTAAAGATAAATGATAAATGTGGATAGGCATGTTAACTTATCTTTATTTAATTGACTTAAATCAAGTACATTAAATAATAACCTGACTGTCAAATATTTAGACAAAAGCTCTAAACTTGTATTTTTACATCTGTCTGCAAAGATGTATCTTTGTCTTTCTGCAAATCATGACGAATAACAACAACTATGAGATAGTAATTGGGCTGGAAGTGCACGCTCAGTTAAATACCTGCACCAAAATTTTTGCTGCTGATGAAACTGCCTATGGTGCTGAACCCAATACGCAAATTAGTCCTATTACACTTGGATTGCCTGGTGTGCTGCCAAATCTCAACAAAGAAGTATTGG
>JBIKPT010000131.1:0-8321 GCA_044357355.1 Chitinophagales bacterium | reverse complement strand
TGTCCATATCACCGGACATGGAAATATTATTTTTACAGATCAGGAAGCAGCTAATCTTCGTACTTATTTAATGGCAGGCGGTTTTCTGCATGTTTCTGATAATTTCGGTATTGATCCATTTATCCGAAAAGCTATGAAAAAAGTTTTTCCTGAACTCAATTTTATTGAATTACCTCACTCGCATCCGGTATTTCATCAGAAATATGATTTTCCAAATGGATTGCCTAAAATTCACGAACACGAAAAAAAATCAGCACAAGGTTTCGGACTCATCTATCAGGGTCGTTTAGTTTGTTTTTATGATTATGAATGTGATTTAGGCGATGGCTGGGAAGATCAGTCAGTGCATAAAGACTCAGATGAAAACAGACAGAAAGCATTAAAAATGGGTGCTAATCTGGTGCAGTATGCGTTTACGAAATAGTTGTTTGAATCTGGATGCATCAGATTAATGGATTTTAGGACTTATTTGATAAAAAAACATCAACACCAATTCCATTAATATACTAAGTTCAGGTAAATAATCCAATCATCTTTTAATCCACTAATCCAGATTCAGACAATTACTACAATCCACCACCGAGATTTCCTAATCCACCACTGTTTAATCCACCGAAAACTCCGGTATCGAAGAAGCCTTTTTGTTTCTGCAATTTCAACCAGTTAAATTGCTGAGAAGTAACATATACAGTCATGTAAAATCCTTTCTGAAATCCAACCGGTGTCCATTTGAATTCCATTTGCCAGCAATGCAAATCGCGAATAACTGAAATATCAGTTCTGGTAATACTTTTATTCGTGACATCAAAACCGGATGAAATATTAATTTTCCATTTTTTGGTGATGTTAAAGTCAACACCTAATGCCAATGTTTGGGTGATAGCAGTCGTATCTTTTTTATTGAATTTAAACCTAGATAAATTTAAACTGTATTGGTAATTTACAGACCACGGAATAGAGAAATTATAATAATCGCGTTCGTACACACTTTTTTGAAAAAACTGATTATTAATACCTTGTGTTTCTTGTAAAGTTTGATTTAGTTCTGTTTGTTCCTGCAATCCTTTTTTAGAGCGAATACTGCCTTGCAAGGAAACATTCAAATTGGTAAGTCTGAAAAATCTTCGTCTTTCTTTCCAGTAAAAATCATTTGTTTGTCTTCCTAAACTATCTGTAGAATACGGATCCATACTCGCATTAAAACTCAGATTTAATTTATCCGTCAAATGTGTTGAAGCACTAATGTTTAATGGACTCAAACGCTTCGTCAGAATATTGTAATTCATATTAAGCGACAGATTATCAAGCAAGGTAATTTTTTTGGTATGCGTAACACTGTCTTTTTTAGAATACACTTTTATTTCCAGCGTATTACTGAAACTTACACCAATATTTCCCTGTTTGGTTTGTGGTACAATTCCGTTATTCTGAAAGACAGAATAAGTGGCAATAGTACCGATACTATCTGATTGTACAGTACGATTATATTTCCAGAATGCTTTGGTAAAATCCGGACTAAAATTAAAATTTAAACTTGGCCGAAATGTATGTCGTATAGCTTTTAACTTACTATTTTTAAACTGAAATAGACCGAACAACTGTGTATTGAAACTCATATTAAAATTAAAATCTCTGTAGGATTTAAAACCATATTTTGTTTCGTCAACTGCCTGATTATAAAATGTATCTATTTTACCGGTTTCGTCATTTCGTTGCGCTAAAAAGTCATAATACGTTTTATTGATGTAACTGAAATACCAGTTTTCTCGGTAATTAAAACCAACATTTAAATTCAGGTATTTTGCAAGCGTAAAATTTCCGGAAATTGGCAAATTATGCGTGATGCTGTTGCGCATATCTTTCAGCGTTTTCAAGGTCAGAAACGTGGAATCTGTTGCATTCAGTTGATTGGATGCATTTAAATCATAGGAGAATCCGATATTCTCATACCATTTACGTGTAGTAGCTGCCACTTTTCGTTGAAAAGGATTGATTCTGGTGACGTTGAACGTAAAACGTGGCAATGTCAGTGTAATTCTTTTTGATTGTGTATTTTGAACTAAATCGGTGTTGATGGCAATTCTGTAAGGTTTGCCTGGCCAGAATTTACTGTAAGAAATATTAGAAGAAAAATTGGTGGCCAATACACTTTGCGGTTCTCTGGAATTCAACAACTGATACGTTTTATTGCTTACAATATTCAGGTTGATATTAAAACTGCTGTTGAACATTTTTTTCGGATCGAGGTTCATTTGCCACTGCACACCAAAATTAAGCGGTGGTTTCTGTCGATTCGGATTGAAGCGTTCGAATTGTGAACCACCTCTTTGCTGGTTGATATTAAAATTCAGGTTTCCTGAAAACTTATAAATCTTTCTGTAGGCAAGATTAGTATGCAAACCCCAGCTTCCTAGTGTGTAGACATCTGCCGTAGTAGTTAATGCTACCTGATCATTAATTTTCCAGTAGTATCCAATGTTATTTAAGAAAAAACCTAATTCAGTACTTTGTCCATAGGTAGGCATCAGCAATCCGGTGCCTTTAGATTTAATGGATGGCAACATAGCAAACGGCAGAAACAATGGAGTTCTAACGCCAGCAATTACTATATCTGCAGGTTTTCCAACCATAATTTTGTCTTTAATGACTTTTGCTTTACCTATTTCCACATAAAAATGCGGATCGTCTAAATCACAGGTGGTGTACCTTGCGTTTTTGATATACATGGTATTTGAGTCAATTACTTTAACCTGATCGCCGTGCAGGTAGCCTTCCAGTTCTCTGGTGACCAAACCGATACTTCTGCCTTTTTTAGTTTTAAAATTAAATTTAGCTTCGCTGGCAACATATTCACCATTGCCATCTTTAAATTCAACACGTTTCATAGCACCTAAACTATCGTCATAAGTGGCTTTGGCGTACACTTCACTGCTGTCCCAATTGTACTTAATAAATCCGGCAGCCATATCCATTTCCTGATACTTGATGGTTGCTCTTCCATATAAATACACGGTTTTATTCGGAATATTATAGATAATAGAATCCTGTGCCATATATTTCACATTGTCTTCCAAATCATTATCTGCTATCTTTATGGTTTTTGCTTCCACAATTGTGGAATCTTTAAAAACAGAATCTGAGCTTGATTTTAGTACTTTTGGCTCAAAGTTTGCTTGTTCTGTACTATCGTTCATCATTTTAACGTTCTCTTGTAGTTTACTTTGAGAAAATACATTTACTGACATAAAAATTATGAACAACAAAAAGACAAACCGATTATACAGATTAAAGTACGACAACAATAAAATATTTCTATACAAAATGAGTTTCAAATGTATGTTTAAAACGTCAAAAATACGGATTGCTTGCTTAATATTATTATTATCTATTCACACAATTGGACAATGTGTTTCTAAAAACACGGCTAATTATAAAATTAAGACCATTGTTTTGGATGCCGGACACGGTGGCCACGACGGTGGTTGCAATGGTTCTCTGCATTCACATGAAAAAGATGTCACCTTAAAAGTTGTATTGGCTTTAGGAAAAATGATTGAGGAAAAACATCCTGATGTAAAAGTGCTTTATACACGAAAAACAGATGTTTTTATCACTTTACAGGACAGAGCGTTACTGGCAAACAATAATAATGCTGACCTTTTTATCAGTGTACATTGCAATTCAGGACCTAGCAAAGCTATTGGAACAGAGACATTTTTGATGGGTTTACACGTATCACAGGCTAACCTTGATGTGGCAAAACGAGAAAATGCGGTTATTAAGCTCGAAGAAAATTACGAAAAAACATATGAAGGTTTCGACCCTGATTCACCGGAAGCGATGATTGCTCTTTCGCTGGCACAAAATGCCAATATTGAACAAAGTACATTCTTAGCCAGTAAAGTACAGGAACAATTCACGAACAAGTTAAATCGCTTTAACAGAGGTGTGAAACAAGCCGGATTTTGGGTGCTTTATCGTACTACTTGTCCGTCTATTCTTATAGAAACAGGATTTCTTACCAATAAAGAAGAAGAAAAATATTTAATATCCAGTAATGGACAGGAAGATATTGCGGGTGCTATTTTCCATGCATTTGACGAATACAAAACCACTGTGGAAAAAGGAAATAAATTAATTCCGCCTGTCATTATGAATCAGACATATAGCACACCTGTTGTGGAAGAAGAACCTGAAGAAGAAACAAAACCTGTGGAAACACCTAAAGAAACAACATCAGAAAAAGGAATAATTTATAAGGTACAAATTAAATCAACCACTAAATTATTACCTAAATCAGACAAAGCTTACAGTTTATATAAAAATCTGAAGTATGAAAAATCTGATGGAATGTATAAATATGCTTATGCACCATTTACTGATTATGACGCAGCCTTGAAAGTGTTGAAGAAAGTGAAGGTTTCAGGCTATAAAGATGCATTTATTGTTGTTTATAAAGACGGAAAAAAATTAGCTTCTGCAGAAGCAAAAAAATATTTACAATAGATTTCGCTCTTAACTTACAATTAGCTTAATCTTGATAGTATAAATATTATGTTTTTCTCCTTATATTTGGTGATTGTTAAAACTATACAACCTTGGAAAATAAAAACGAAATTTTAGTCGGCGCACTTACCATTTTTGGAATTGCAGCATTTATTTTAGGATTTAAGTATTTGCAAGGTGATAATATATTCGCCAGAAGCAAATATATATACATCGTTGCAGACAGAGTGCCCGGCATCACACCATCCAGTCCTGTGCTGGAAAATGACGTTCCGATTGGCCGGGTAGATGATATTCAAATCAGTACAAGTCCTAATTTTCCTTATAAAGCCATCATGACACTAAAACTGAACAAAGATGTTGTGATTCCGGATGACAGTAAATTTATTATTTACGCATTAGATATGCTCGGAAAAATGGGTGTTGGCTTAGTGCGTGGTAAGAGTGGCGGTGACGCCAAAGATACAGATACGCTGGCTTGCATCGTTAAAGGAAATTCCATAGAACAGGGTGTTGATTTAATTGCACAACTGAAACCAAGATTAGACAGTACTCTCGGTTCTTTTCAGGCATTGGCATCCAATTTAAATACTCAATTAGGTTCAGGTGAAAACAGTTTACTAAAAAAAGCAGTTGGTGATTTAAGCGTTACACTGCAATCTGTAAATAAACTGGCTGCAAATGCAGACAAAATGATAACAACTTTAAACGGTACCTTATCTGATAACAAAGCTAATATAGACGCCATCATGTCTAATGTAAGCAAACTGACTGCTGAGTCCGGAAAACTGGATTCCATTTTGACTAATTTCCAGACGTTCTCCGGAAAAATTGCAACACTGGATTTAGCACCTACTATTGAAAGTGCGAAAGGAACACTGGAACAACTCAAGAAAACGTTGTCGTTGATAAACGATGGTGACGGTTCCATTTCCAAATTGCTGAAAGAAGATGGTGCTTATAATGACATCACTAAAACTATTCAATCGCTGAATGCCGTTTTAACAGACTTAAAAGCAAATCCTAAAAAATATATCAGCTTGTCTTTAATAGACAGAACGAAAACATATTCCGTTGCGGATACCTCTTTACAACAGTTTTTAGAAAACAATCCTAAAGCGGCGAAAAAGATAAAATAACTACTGCGCAAGACGTATGTTGTAATGAAATTAAAAATACTAACTTAGCCATTGTATCTGACAATGGCTATTTTATTTATAGATATTGAACGCACATAAACTATATCATACCTCATCAAAAAAAACAGGATTAAATATCTGTTTCTTTATGTATTGCAGTTTGATATTTTCTAATGCTGCGGCACAAAAATCCATCTATTTTCCGCCACCGCCAAGAGATACCGCTCAAAAAAAGAAAATAGAAATTCTGAAATCTGATTCTTTGTTGTACGAAACAAAAGAACTGGGAAAATACCGAAAACTGATTGGACATGTAAAATTAAAACACGACAATGCCGTAATGTATTGCGACAGTGCCATCATTGATATTGATGCCAATTATATGACCGCATACGGAAAACAAGTACATATCGAAAAAAGTGACAGCGTAGATGTTTGGGGAAATTTTCTGGAATATTTCGGTGACCAGAAATTAGGTCGTTTGACAGGTATGTGTTCTATGCGCGACAAAAGTATGATTTTGACGGCACCCGAACTGAACTACAATACGGAAACGGATGTCGGCAATTATATGAGTGGCGGAAGAATTGTGAATAAGGAAACGGTCATCACCAGTGCCATCGGCTATTATTATCATCAAAAAAGTGAAGCAATGTTTTATGGCGATGTGGTTTTGAAAAATCCGGAAAGAACCATTTACGCAGATTCGATGCGCTACAACACGGACAAAGAAATAGCATACTTCATTACTAAAACAACGATTATAGATAAAGACAGCAATATCATTGTAACCAACAGCGGCTACTACGATTCAAAGTTGGAAAGAGCTTTCTTTGGAAAAAATGCTGAAATAAAAAAAGGTGATGCTTCCGTAAAAGCGGAATCGATCAACTTTGATAATAAATCTAAGATATCCGTTGCACAAGGGAATGTAGTGTATAGCGACAGCTCGGAGCGCACCACCATTTTGAGTAACTACATTTATTCTGACGAAAACAAATCGTACGTAAAAGCATACAAAGATCCGCTGATGATTACCGTTTCGGAAAATGAAAAAGATACGATGTATTTAAGTGCGGATACATTGCTGACTTTTAAAATTGCTGTTGAAGATTCTGTACTACTGAATGATTCAATCAGCAGAAATGATTCTGTAAAAATAATTAAAGCTTGGTATCACATGAAAATGATACAAGGTGAAATGAGTGCCAACGCGGATTCGATGTATTATTCCGAACAAGACTCCATTTTCAAACTCTATATCAACCCTATTTTGTGGATGGATTCTACACAAATTACTGGTGATTCCATTTATCTGTACAACAAAAATAATGAAATCAATCGGGTGGATATTTTCGGTAATGCATTTATCATAAACTTGCAAGACAAAGAAATTTACAACCAAATAAAAGGCAAGTTTATGCAGGCGCAGATTGCAAACAAAGAAATTGACAAAGTAGATGTAGACGGCAATGCAGAAAGCATTTATTTCATTAAGGATAATGATGCATATAATGGTGCCAACAAATCTACTTCTGCATTTATCACTGTTTCTTTTAATAAAGGCGACGTGAACCGAATAAAACTTACGGGAACGCCGGAAGCGGAATTCACTCCAATGAAGAAAATTAATGTAGAAACATTCCGTTTAGAAGGTTTCAAATGGTATGGCGACAAACAACCATTGACCAAATACGATGTAATCAGAGATAAAAATCAATATGAGCAATACATTGCAGGTCTGCCTGTAAAAAAAATGGAAGTGATTGAAGAGAAAAAAGAAGAAGAAGTATCAAAAGATTTGAAAACAGAATAATGTAATTCCCTTGAAAAAGGACATCTCATATAAAACTCAAACGAGATTCTCACTTTCGTGAGAATGACAACTAGGCCTTATCCTTTTTCAAATTTGCTTTCTCTTTTTCCAGCCAGTCGTTCACCATTTCTTTCGTCAATTCTAAATGTGCATCAGCAACTACTTTCAGTGATTCTTTATTGTTTAGAATTTCCTGCTCTATTTGTGCTTTATCGATATTCGTAGAAAGCGTTAATTTCTTATTAAGTTCATGATTTCTGAAATTGATATTTTCTATCGTGCTCAATTCAATTTCGTGTTCTATATTTTTCAGCTTCTCATCATAAGGTCCTTTTGCCGAAAAAAGTTTGGATAAAACCGGTGCCGTTTCAATACAAATAAACAACAGCATAATAAACAAACTTGGCGTTTGCGGTAATTTTCCTAAACCATCCAAACGCGCCAACAAGCCATCATAACCGGCAATAGCAGGTTGTGCTTTGGCAACAGCCGTATCACGTTGCGCTTTTGCAGCCAGTATTTGCTTTTCGCGTTCATCTATCAAAGGTTGATATTTTGCCTGCAGGTCTTTCATCTCAACTTCTATCTTATCGTATTGTTCTTTCTTTTCTTTATACACAGGACCTTTGCCAAGCTTGTTCGTGCCGCGCGTTCCTTCTGCTTCACCAATAAATGCATTGTATAACGAATCTCTCGCAGTTGAAACTTTCGCAATTTCATTTTTATATAAATCTATTTCACCACGCAAACTATCCATTACCGGATTAAACTTTTGCTCTGTTTTTCTTTGCGCATTTATCGCAAATTCGCGTTGCTGCTCTTCTACTTTCTGTGCAATTTCTTTCTCAAATATTTTTAAT
>JBIKPT010000130.1:0-8382 GCA_044357355.1 Chitinophagales bacterium | reverse complement strand
ATTTTTATTCACTGATGTAACCATGTCTAAAAGTCAACTATTGAGTTTTTAAAACATCAATATAAGCATTTTGAAATGGTAAATTTATTTAAAAACTACTTTTTTTAAACAAGCAAAAATATGGCTTTAAAAGTTGTCACCCTTGGAGAGATTATGATGCGCCTGTCCACACCCGGATTTGAGCGTTTTGTACAAAGCGACAGTTTCGATGTCACCTATGGCGGTGGCGAAGCTAATGTAGCAGCAGCACTTTCCAATTATGGCCTGGATGCTGTATTTGTATCCAAGGTGCCTGATAATCCTTTAGGACAGGCCGCAATAAATCATATCCGCCGTTTTGGTGTGGACACCCAATTTATTGCACGTGGCGGAAATCGTTTAGGTATTTATTTCTTAGAAACAGGAGCATCTATGCGTGCCTCACAGGTTATTTATGACAGAACTGGTGCATCCATATCGGAAGCAACTATCCATGATTTTGATGTTGAAGAAATATTCAAAGGAGTGAATTGGTTTCATACAACAGGGATAACTCCGGCACTAAGTGACAAGGCGGCAGAATTAACTGAAGTTTTTTTAAAAACAGCAAAGGCAAAAGGAATTACAACCAGCATCGATTTAAATTACCGTAAAAAATTATGGACAAAGGAAAAAGCGAGGGAAGTAATGACCAGGCTCTGTAAATATATTGATGTTTGTATAGGCAATGAAGAAGATGCAGATACAACATTAGGATTTAAAGCTGCAGGAACTGATGTAACAAAAGGTAAGTTGAATCTGGAAGGATATAAAAGTGTCTTTAAACAAATGCAGGAAAA
This sequence comes from Chitinophagales bacterium, assembly GCA_044357355.1. Lineage (GTDB taxonomy): Bacteria > Bacteroidota > Bacteroidia > Chitinophagales > JADIYW01 > JADJSS01. The sequence goes on along the minus strand of JBIKPT010000130.1, from coordinate 7,564 downwards.
GTTCGGATTTAAATATATTGCATCCACCCTAAGAGAAAGTCACAGTGCTTCTGATAATGGCTGGAGTGCTTTGGTATATAATGGTGAAGAATTTCATCATACGAAAAATTACGAAGTGCGCATTGTAGACCGGGTTGGCAGCGGTGATTCATTTGCGAGCGGTTTTATTTATGGCTTAGTAAGCGGAATGCCAATGCAGGAAGCGGCAGAGTTTGGCGTGGCTGCTTCGGCACTGAAACATACTATTCCGGGTGACCTGAACCATGCTACTTTGGCTGAAGTAAAAGAGTTGATGAAAGGAGACGGCAGCGGCCGTGTTCAGCGTTAATGGCTCTATTAAAATATCCGGTTTATTATTTGATTTCGGCAATAGCTACCTGATCCATGTCTGTAAATGTCATGTTCTCACCGGCCATTGCCCAGATAAAACCATAATTTGCAGTACCAACACCATAATGCATGGACCACGGCGGAGAAATAACTGCTTCATGATTAGCTGTCACAATATGTCTGGTTTCCTGTGGCTGACCCATGAAATGAAAAACACGATGCTGTTCGGGTACATCAAAATAAAAATAAACTTCCGTTCTGCGGGTATGCGTGTGCGGCGGTACAGAATTCCAAACACTTCCTTCATTCAATAGGGTTAACCCCATCACCAGCTGGCAGCTGTTTATTCCGTCCAAATGTATGTATTTATAGATGGTTCTCTTATTGGCTGTGGCTGATTCTCCTAAGTGTACCGGTGCAGCCTCTTCTTTGGTCATCTTTGTAATTGGATAAGCATGATGTGCCAACGCAGATACCAAATAAAAATGTGCAGGTTTATCTTTTGATACACTTTTAAAAGAAACAACTTTCGTTCCTTTACCCAGATACAGTGCATCCAGTTTATCTAAATTATAAGTCACACCATCAGCTTCAACATAACCTTCACCGCCAACGTTAATAACACCCATTTCTCTTCTTTCTAAGAAATAATCAGATTTTAATTCTTCTTCAGTTCCTAGAAAAACTTCCTGATGAAATGGTGTTACACCTCCTATAATTACCCTGTCGTAATGTGAATACGTCAAAGAAATCTCATCTTTTTTCATTAATGATGAAAACAAAAAATTTGCACGAAGTTCATCCGTGTTCATTCCTTTCACTTCTTTCGGGCTGGATTGAAATCTTAAGTCCATTTACTTTATTTTTTTAAAATACAAAATTTATCTGCCCATCCAGCCGCCATCAACCGTTAAAATAGTTCCGTGAACATAATCTGATGCGGAAGTTGCCAAAAACACCACCGGTCCTTTAAAATCCTCCGGATTACCCCAACGTCCCGCCGGTATTCTGGAAAGTATGGAGGCACTTCTATCCTGATCATTTCGCAAAGCTTCTGTATTATCAGTTATAATATAACCCGGCGCAATTCCGTTTACATGAACACCTTTGGATGCCCATTCATTTGAAAATGCCTGTATTAAACTTCTTAATGCACTTTTGCTTGCTGCATATCCGGGCACATTAATCCCTCCCTGAAAGGAGAGTAATGAACAAGTGAAAATAATTTTACCTGCACCTTTTTCCAGCATCGTCTTTCCTATTTCTCTGGCTAAAACAAAAGGAGCATCCAGATTTACTGCCAATACTTTGTCCCATTGTTCATCTGTATGTTCCGCCGCAGGTGCACGCATAATAGTTCCTGCATTGTTTATTAAAATATCAATTACATGATTTTCATCCTTCACTTTTTTTATAAATGCATATAAACTATCCCGGTCAGAAAAATCTGCCCGGTAAGCTTTAAAGTTTCTTCCAAGTTTTTGAATTTCTTTTTCAATGTCACTTCCGGTCAATTCTATAGAACCAGACACACCAATAACATCTGCTCCTGCTTCTGCCAGACCTATTGCCATAGCTTTTCCAATACCTTTATTACAACCTGTAACCAGTGCTGTTTTTCCTGAAAGACTAAATAATCCTGACATGTTTAACTTGTTTGTCTTAATTATAGGACACAATATCGCAAATTAATTTCTTATTATTAGGAAAGATAAAATTCATTTATTGAATTTTCACAGCTTGTCTGGCGATTAATTTCCAGGCTTTGTTTTTTTGCTTTTGCCAAACCTGTAATACGTTTAACCTTACATTACCGGGTTTTGCATTATCGTTTGTTTCGGCAGATAAGACATGTCTTACTATAGCAGTATTTTGGATAATTGAAGCCGTCTGTTCAGACAATTCAATACTTATGAAATCTGACTTACCGCTTATAATATTCTCAATAAATTGTTTTTTACCTTCAACCTTACCGCTCGAGTGACCATAACTAAGGCTATCTGAAACAAGACTTTCCAGTACTGATTTATCGGCTTCAATCATAGCCACACGTAATTTTTCTACAGATTGCAAAAGAGATAGTTCTTCTTTTGATTGAGCAAACACTACAGACTGAACCGAAAATAAAAAATAAAAAATAAAAAAATAGTTCACGCGCACATAATTTATAAGCGCTAAAATAAGGAATCGTGAACGATTTATTGTATTATAAACAATGAACAACATTCTTATTTGAGCAGGTCAACTTATCTGTGATTAGAAATAAAGCTCCTAAAATTTGTAGATTTACGAAAGAAAAATGAGTTATATGAAAAAAATAATATGCTTTTCGATTCTGCTAATTCTGTGTCAAATTCTGATAAATGCACAACATACCTTTGTTTTCATAGGTTCTTACAATTACGACAAAAATAAGGATGGAATTTATGTATACCAGCTTGACACACTCACCGGATCTTTAACAAAAGTAACTTCAGTAAAAGACGTGTTGAATCCGTCTTACTTTACCTTATCTCGGAACGGACAATTTTTATTTTCGTGTACAGATACCAGAACTCCTGGCAATGGAAGCATCAGCAGTTATCAATTTGATGCCGTATCCAAAACACTAACATTTATCAATGTTCAAAAAACAGGCGGAGAAAACCCCGTTTATGCCGCACTGGATAAACAGGAAAAACATTTACTTGCTGCCAATTACAACGACGGAAGCATTTCTGTATTTCCCGTTTTAAAAGATGGCAGTATTGCACCTAAAACACAGTTCATTATCTACAAAGACAGCAGTATTAACAAAAGCAGACAAACGAGTTCACATATTCATGCGGCAGTTTTTTCTTTGGATGGTCAGTTTGTTTTTTTGCCGGATTTGGGTGCCGATAAAATACGCACTTACGAATTTGATGCTACGAAAGAACAACCATTGCAATCAATACAATCACCATTTACACAATCAATTCCCGGCAGCGGACCAAGGCATTTCATCTTTCATCCAAATGAAAAATTTGCGTATTGTATAGAAGAACTATCCGGCACCATCAGTTCTTATGCTTATGAAAAGGGAAAACTAAATACGATTCAGCGAATTGCCACTCATCGAAAAAAACACAAACAAGATTTCAGCAGCGCTGATATTCATATTTCACCTGATGGAAAATTTCTGTACGCATCTAATAGAGGGAACGAAAATAATATTGCTATTTTTTCCATTCAGACAAACGGAACACTAAAAATGGTTGGCTATCAAACTGCCTTTGGAAAAACGCCACGTAATTTCTCAATGGATGCTACCGGAAAATTTCTTATTGTAGCCAATCAATCAACCGGAACAATTACTGTATTTAAACGGAATGAAAAAACCGGACGATTGATAAAAACCGGAAATGAAATCAAAATAGAAAACCCTACTTGTGTGAAGATTAAAAGATATTAAGAACATTTGATTTAAAAGGTGAATTAGTTATTTCTATTTCACTAAAATATACAGTGACAATACCACTGCAAGCATTTGAGGAATGCCAAAGACTATCTGAAATGTATCTATTTGTGCGTTTGGAGCCAAACTTACGGCTGTTATGTCACCAACCGGACCTAGTATTGCGATATATAATCCGCTTTTTTTCTGAAATAGGTCAGTAGTCCGGAAACAGTATACAGCAAAACGGCAAAGCCGGCCACATAATGTCTTGGTGTAATTTCATTCGACTCCAGTATCACCAGCCTCAATGCATTACCAAAAACACCGGCAGCGATTAATAATCTGGCAACAAAACCCCATATTTTATCCAGTGAATTTTTCATGTTTTTTTATTACATGTGATTACTGTACAATTGCCAACACATTTCCCGCATCATCAAAATCCTGTAAGTATACGTTCACCAATTGGTTTACATATAGCGCATCAAATGGCATAGAAACTTTTATATAATTATCTGTAAAACCGTGCATTACATTTCCATGTTGTTCCTGCTCCATCAATGCCAATCTTGTTGTACCTAAAAACTGCTGATAGAAATAACGTTTCTTTTTTTCACTCAAAGTGCGAAGCATGGCATTCCGCTGATTACGAACAGGAACAGGTACAACGCCATCCATTTCTATGGCTTTTGTGTTGGCACGCTCTGAATAAGTGAAAACATGCAGATAGGAAATATCCAGTTCGTTTACAAAATTATAAGTGTCTAAAAAATCGTCGTCCGTTTCCTGCGGAAAACCAACAATTACATCCACACCAATACAGGCATGAGGCATCACGCTTTTTATTTTTTCCACTCTGCTTTTATACAAATCACTTTTGTAGCGTCGTTGCATCAGTTTGAGCATTTTATCGCTGCCGCTTTGCAATGGAATATGAAAATGAGGCATAAAACGTTTGCTCTGTGCCACAAACTCTATAATTTCATCCGTCAGCAAATTTGGTTCTATGGATGAAATTCTGAATCTTTCAATTCCATCTACTTCGTCTAACCGCTTTACTATATCAAAGAAGGTATAATCACCTTCTATACCTTTTCCATAATCGCCGGTGTTGACACCTGTTAAAACGATTTCCTTCACACCTTTTGCCGCTAAATCTTTTGCATTCTTGAGCACATTTTCCGGTGTATCACTTCGACTTTTACCACGAGCTAAAGGAATCGTGCAAAAAGAACACTTATAATCGCAGCCATCCTGTATTTTCAAAAAAGAACGAGTCCTGTCTCCTACCGAGTAAGCATCTACAAAAAAATTGGCATTGGAAATCTCAGATGCCAGTACCTGACCGCATGGGTTTTTAGTTAAATCGGTGATAATTTCCGGCAATTTAAATTTTTCTGCCGCACCTAATACCAAATCCACACCTTTTATTGAAGCAATTTCTTTAGGTTTCAGTTGAGCGTAACAACCTACCACCACCACATAAGCATTTGGATTCTGTTTCATCGCTTTACGGACGATATTACGGCATTTGGTATCTGCCTGATCGGTTACGGAACAGGTATTGATGACATATACATCAGAGGCTTCTTCAAAATCGACGGTAGTAAAACCGCGCTCCTGCATTTGCCTGGCAATTGCAGAAGTTTCTGAAAAATTGAGTTTGCAACCCAAGGTATGAAAGGCTATTTTTTTGTCGGCGATCACGGTGCAAAAATAGGCATTCTAATGTTTCTAACACATAGACACAGAGGATTTATTATAAAAGCAAAACTGACATTGCTATTCTATCTGTTTATTAAGTAAAACAAAGCTAAGAACCTCTGCGTCTACTATATTTCGGGGTGTTTCATTTTTCAGGTTTAAAGCAATAATACACACATGGTGGATTAATTAATTGTGATACAATCAAATAGGTGACTATTTTTATTCTGTAATGATAAAAATCGGTATCATAGGAATTGGAAGATTGGGTGCTCAGCATTTGGAAAAACTGCTGAATTCCGATTATTTTAAGGTAGTCGGCTGTTTTGATGCCGACCCGGCCAAATTGCAACGCATTGAAGAAGATTACACGGTAAATTGCTTTAATGATGTAGACGAACTCATTAGTAAATGTGATGCGGTAGATATTCTTACACCGGCAGATTCTCATTTTTATTATGCAGAAAAAGCCATCCGACACGGAAAACACGTATTTATAGACAAACCTATTTCCAATAATTTTGAGGAAGCAAAGAAAATGGTGGAACTTATTCGGGAAGCTGGTATTAAATTTCAGGTTGGTCATATTGAACGCTTCAATCCTGCCTATTTAGCGTTGCAGCACCTGGAAATAAATCCAATGTTTATTGAGGCACACCGATTATCCAATTTTGATGCTAAACGCACTGCTGATTCTGTGATATTTGATGTAATGATACATGACATTGACATTGTCTTGTCGGTGGTAAAGGCAAATATTAAGAGTATCAATGCAAGCGGCGTTTCTGTTTTATCAGATCAGATAGATATTGCCAATGCACGCATTGAATTTGATAATGGCTGTGTTGCCAACCTCACCGCCAGCAGAACTTCTGTGCAAAAGATGCGTAAAATGCTGTTTTTCCAGAAAGACAACCATATTACGCTGGATTTCCTCCACAGAGAAACGGAAATTCTGAAATTATCCGAAACAGCAAAACACAATTCTATTCCATTACGCACACAGGAAAACACCAAATACCTGAATTCTGAAACGATGGTGTTGGAAGAATATGATGCATTGAAAGAAGAGTTGAACAGCTTTGCGGAATGTCTTATTTTTAATACCGAGCCAAGAGTAAGTGCATTAGACGGACTAAAAAGCCTGGAAGTTGCCCATGAAATTTTACGAAAAATCCAAAAAATGAACGGACATCTCACAGCTTCAGTAAATGAACCGCTTTTAGTAGTTGCACATTAGTTTTCTCGATCTTCACATTCTGGATTGTAGCTGAAAATCGATATCCCCTGTCTAGTAAGAAGAATGAATCTTCTTTTGTAAATTTGCCAAGTTATTTATAAAATTTAAATTTATGCGAAGAATACTTTTGATAATTTTATTGGTGTCAAGTTTATTTCAGCACTTGTCAGCTCAAACGATGACTACTGAAAATGGATTAAACAACATTGTTTTTGATACCAAACATGCCATTATTTCCGTTTATCTTCCTGATGATTTACAGCATGGTGATAAAATTTTCGGCACGTATAATGTTTACACAGCAGGTATAACAGACGAGCAACTGGAATATTCGTTAGCACAGGTACGAAAGTATAAATTTAATTTCTCCAATCCGGATAATCACACGAATGTGATGCAAACCATGATTAATATAACACCTAATCATTTAATTAATCTGCTGCCTTTAAAAATTACCTCTTCGCTGATACTTTCTTTAACGGAATCTTACAATAAAGTATATAAACAGGAAATAAAACCCGTTTCTGCACCGGTTATTCCTGTCGATGGTTGTTTATCACCTGAACATTTTTTATTAGGAAAGCCTTTAAGAATTACCGGAACGTTTGACGGAAATGGCGCAAACACCAGAGTCAGTATCGGTAATGTAAACTTTCAGGTCATGGCAGAATCACCCCGTCAGTGTATAGTAGAAGTGCCGGAAAAAATGGTGCTTACAGATACTATGGAAATTAAAGTAGTGGAAGATTTTAAACCTAAATGCACACAAGCTGTATATCCTGTAAAAATGACGGTTGGGTATGATAAGATAAAAGTAAAGAAAGGTGAAACAGCCACTGTTTTTATTACTATAAAAGGTTTACAGCATATCA
>JBIKPT010000128.1:0-8428 GCA_044357355.1 Chitinophagales bacterium | reverse complement strand
AAAATCTTAATTACATCATCATACATTCTTTTCTCAAAATATAAACAGGCTTTATTAAAGCTGTAAGTTTCTTCTTTTAAATCATCTATCAGAAAATCTTTGTACGTTTCCAGGAACTGTTCGGCTTCCTTAATATTCTTTGTCTTCAATGATGCTGTTGATGTAGTTTTTATAGGTAGCGGCAGAAATTTTACCAAATTGATTCAATATCAGATTTAACTGGATAAATATATGGTAGATACGCAATTGCTGTTCATAATAAACAGAAAAAACTGCATTAATTTTCTGAATGGTAAAACTTAGCAGTAATTTCAAAATATCACGACTTTCTTCCGGTGCAAACTTTTGTAAATTGCTTTCAATAATCAGCATCGCTTCAAAAAAATACGATTTATCATTTTGTTTAAACAACTGATTTATGAGATGATGTATGATATAAAATGCTCTTTTTTCTCTTAATTTATGTTCCATCGGAAATGGCTCAATAAAATAAATATTTTCCCATCTTAGTTGTTCCGCTTCCACAAACTCACACATTTCATTATATACATCGGTATAATTTCCAACCCGTGAGTTGAGTTTCAACTGATAAGTAGCCAGCAATTCTTCGTGCTGATATTTCATAAAATTCTGGTAGGTACCGTAAGGCAAGTCTTCTATTGTTTGTTTTAATTCACGGGATGTTGCTATAAAATACTTATCCAGATTCTTTTCAAAATAAAATTTAAGTAAATTCATTTTATTATCTGCTGTATTTTCTAATCGCTTAGAGTAAATAATAAAATCTTCTATCAGTTTCATTAACTCAGACATTAATATCGACAGATTATTTTTTTCACGAGCGCTTTTTGAAACATGCAGCAAGAAGTTGTTTTGTAAAAGATAAGCAAACTATCAGTACAGCGTATCATATCATAAACGCAACTGGACTGGATGTTGATTTATTTATAAAAAACTATGTAGTATTATTTGGCTATACGAATTCATCTGAAGAAGTTATTAGCATAAATGAAAAACAATTAATTGAACTGGATAGTGTGGTGCATGCAAACAATAACCCGAATGATGATTTCATAGATTTTAAAATCAAACAGCAATTGCTATCTTTTGTTGAAATTCCAAAGGCATACACCGGTGTATTGAAGCCAGACATGGAAATATACATAGCCGGTTATCCATTGCGTTCAACTTTAACAGTTTCAGGAAATGCGGTTATCGATAAAAAGCATAAAGACTATTTTACCACACATGCTGATTTATTTGAGTACAGCAGCGGTTCACCGGTTTTCCTGAAACAAAACAATCAGTTAATCGGCTTTGTGAAAGGCAGCAGCGAAAAAGATTTTATAGAAACGGAAAATGAGCAAAATCAGACAAATATAATCGCTTCCTCAAAAAGTGAAGGTAAAAAAATATTATTCATTAAAAATAATTAACATGAAAACCATTACCACACAAATCGGATTTGTAAAGCTTACAGAAGAAGAAAGCAAACGACTCACTATCTTATGGCAAAACACAGATGCCGGAAACATAGATTCCATAGCTGTTTATGCTACAGATAAAAATTATCAAAACGGTAAATTAATTCCGGATGCTGATGTGATTATCCTGAATGATGACAAATCTGGCAGTAAAGGATTTCAATTCAGCTACCAGATAAATAAAGGTGATTATGATTTCTATTTCCAGATTATTGCCACTATGGAAGATAACAGTCAGGTCATTTATAATGCAAATTCATTTTATAAAACAGAAGTAAATCCAACTTCAGAAGGCGATACAGCAAAACCAGTAAGACCATAATATCAAAAATAAAAAACTATAAAACTATTAAAATTCTGCAGTTATAGTTTAGTTCAATCTCTGCAAGGCCCTGTAAGTTTTTTCCCAAATTGCACCTATAGTGTCATTTTTATTTTCCCATTATTGTTTTCGTTTCAATCCTAAATCTCCTTCAATATGAAAATGTATCGGCACAATTTCTGTCTGTACATTCACCGTATCCAGTCCAAAATCCATATAGAGCGGATACGCAATCTTGCTTAATCCTTCATACACAGAAATACTGAATTTATTCAGAGGCTCGAGGTCGTTGTCTGCTGAAATAATTGGTCGCACAAAAACATACTTAAAATCTGCCGGTATATTGTGTTTACGCATAGAATCATAACGGCTTCTGGAATCCACTTCTTTATTTTCCGTCATATCTTGCACAATACGTTTAAAAAGCCTGTGTACATTGTGTTTTACTTTAAATCCAAATTGCAGATTTACCAGAAATAATTTTTCCGGAATAATAGTTTTGACTTCATAGTTCTTTTCGTGTTCATGCGGATAATCCAATATTTCCACATGAATAACCCAATACACATCTGCGCGTTTTGGATTTTGCTGAAACAATGAATAAATAATATTAGAGTCTACTAAAGATTCTGCATTTGTTTTTTTTGTCATAAAAACAAGATTGGTAGCAGCCTTAGGAACCTTTGTGTCATTAATTAAATCGGTAAACATTTCTACGTAGTCTTCCAGATTTACGAGTTGATATTTTACAGATCTCAGTTTTCTGGCTCGGTGAAAAAAATATAATAATAAGAAGACACAAACGCATACTAACAAGGTAAACCAACCGCCATAAAAGAATTTCCGAAGATTGGAAACGAAGAAAGCGATTTCGGTAACAAAGAACAATGTGCCTAGCATTATAATTAAAATTTTAGAGTAACCTCTTTTACTGAACAATAATAATAACAATGCAGAAGTCATCAGCATGTCCAACGTAATGGTTAATCCGTAAGCCGCTTCCATATTTTGTGATTTCTTGAATGCCAGCACCACCAGCATACAACCGGAAAACAAAAACCAGTTTATCGTGCTGATATAGATTTGTCCTTTATGACTGGCAGGATAGGTAATTTTATGATTAATCCAGAGCCTGAGTTTAATTGCTTCATTAACTAAAGTAAAACAACCTGAAATCAAGGCCTGACTGGCGATTACGGTAGCAATGGTGGCAATGGCAATTACCACTGGCAAAATAACCTTTGGAACTATTGCATAGAAAACGCTCACATCTTCCAATACAAGTCCTTCTTTTTGAAGAAGCCAGGCACCCTGACCGAAATAATTGAGCAATAAACACATCCAGACAAACATCCAGCTAAACCTGATATTTAATTTACCGCAATGTCCTAAATCGGCATACATGGATTCTGCACCTGTTGTACATAAAAAAACAGCACCCAAAATCCAGAAACCACCCGGATGTTGTGTTAACAAATGAATAGCATAATATGGATTCAGGGCTTTTAAAATTTCCGGATTTTGCAAGACCTGCAACATTCCGAGAACAGCCATCATTGAAAACCATACAAACATTACCGGACCAAAAGTTCTGCCAACGATATCTGTACCAAAACGCTGAAAGCTAAATAACAAAACCAGAATTGTTATACCGATTGGCAGTGTCGGTAAATCAGGATATATCACATTCAACCCTTCAACTGCTGATAAGATAGAAATTGGCGGTGTAATAAACCCATCTGCCATCAATGCGGCACTACCCAAAAATGCAGCTAACATTGGCCATTTAAAGCGATGTTCTTTTACCAGACCATACAATGCAAAAATTCCGCCTTCACCATGATTATCTGCTGTGAGTGCCAGCACAACATATTTGAAGGTAGTGATTAAAAGTAATGTCCAGAAAACACAGGAAATTCCGCCAAATATTAATTCTTTTGAAATAACGCGGTCACCGAGTACCGCCTTTAATACATATAATGGAGACGTTCCAATATCACCAAATATAATACCGAGTGTTATAAACACACCGGCGACACTTAACTTGCTAAGGTTAACATGTTTTTCCAAGAGGTATAGGATTTAAAAATAATGCAAATTGAAGATACTACAAATTCAAGACTCATTCAACTCTTCTATCGGTTTGTCTAAATCATCATCTGAATTTAAATAATGAAGTGCCAATTCTTTATCTTCTTCTCTAACCATTATTTCAAAATTGGCAATACCAAATTGCAATTGTGCCACGTGTTCATTCTTCAGAAAGCAAAAAATATTATTTTCTTCCAATTTCAACTTTGCTAATTCAGCATCGAAATTATTGTAGAAAGTGGCTATTTTAATTAACTTATTTTCCATTTTATTTCTTTTCTGCACAACCTTTTAATTCAATGCCTTTATAATTAAATGTAGCAGAATATGGATATGTATGATCACTCATTCCATCAGAACATGCTTCTTGTTTGATTAACAACCTTGCGTTGTTTTTCTCAGCATCAGTCAACACATAATCAGATCCGGAATCAACGACCTTAAATTGTTCCAGTTTAAAATAAACAGAATCAATATTCTCATTTAATTTCGTAAATAGAATGGTATCCTTATGTATATAAATACTCCAGAATGGCTCCGTTCCGGTTATTTTCCAATATTCATCTTGTACTATTTCAGAAATAGAATCTGTTGATTGATTGATTTCCCTTTCTGCTGTATCAGATGAATGATCAACTGCATTTTTACAACCGGCAAAAATAAAGCACAAACAAACTACGTAAATTATTCTCATATGCTGAAATTTAAAACAAACTGCCTGTTTGTTTCGGTGGCACTTTTCCAATATGTGTGTAGGCTTTTGCGGTGGCTTCGCGTCCGCGTGGCGTGCGTTTCAGATAGCCTTCCTGAATTAAGAATGGTTCGTATACTTCTTCTATCGTTCCTGGTTCCTCGCCTACTGCAGTGGCAATGGTAGTGATACCAACTGGGCCACCGGCAAATTTTTCTATGATGGCCGACAAGATTTTATTATCCATTTCATCTAGTCCGTGCTCATCTACATTCAACTGAGACAATGCATATTTCGCTATCTCAAGGTCAATTTTACCATTACCTTTAATTTGCGCAAAATCTCTCACGCGTCGCAGCAAAGCATTTGCAATCCTTGGTGTTCCGCGACTGCGCATGGCAATTTCCGTGGCACCTTTTTCGTCAATCTCAGTGTTTAAAATGGATGATGATCGTTTAATGATTTTCTTCAGTACTTCTTTATTGTAATATTCCAGCCTGAAATTAATACCAAATCTTGCACGCAAGGGTGCAGTAAGCAAACCGGAACGTGTGGTGGCACCTATCAGCGTAAACGGATTTAAAGTAATCTGTATACTTCGCGCACTCGGACCAGAATCTATCATGATATCAATCTTGTAATCTTCCATAGCAGAATACAGGTATTCTTCTATTGTTGTATTTAAGCGATGAATCTCATCTATGAATAATACATCGTTCGGTTGTAAATTTGTGAGTAAACCAGCTAAATCACCGGGTTTTTCTAATACAGGACCAGATGTAGTTTTCATTTCCACACCCAATTCATTTGCAATAATATTTGACAAAGTCGTTTTTCCTAAACCAGGCGGTCCATGTAGTAAAACATGATCTAGTGCTTCATCGCGTTGTTTGGCAGCCTGAATAAAAATAGTCAGATTTTCAATAATTTGCGGCTGTCCGGAAAACTGTTCAAATGCCTGCGGACGCAGTACTTTTTCCAGTTCCTTTTCGGTTTTGGATAAGAAATCGCCGGTAGCATCTAAATTTGGATTTTGCATCAGTACAAAGATAAATAAATTAGCATAAGGTTTTCAGAAAATAAAACAGCAAAAACTACTTCAACCTGACAACAGAAACAACAGGATGGTGATCAGACAGGTATTGAAAATTCTTATTACAAATGCAGGAATCACTGTATGGTTTAGGAATTTCCGTAGAAATAATTTCAGCGAGCGACTCGTGTCGGTTTCTCAATAAAACATAATCCAACGTTTCCAGTGTTCTTTCAGAGAATGTATGTGCTAAATCGTTTTCGAGTCCGTTCCAACTGTATTTTTCACCGGAGAAATTTACCGGAAGCACATCCAGCAATTGTAACATGTAGTTATACTCTAAAGTATCATAATAGTTGCAATTTAGATCACCAACAACCAACTGCGGAATAGAATCGATAAAATGCTTATCAAGCATAGTCGTTTTGAGTTGTTGAAATTGCAAGGCTCTAGTAGATTTATATTTTGGTAAACTTTGTGTGTGTGAACCAATAATTTGCACTTTTTTTCCATCAACTAGTATTTCAGTAAAAGTTGCCCCTTTCCTGGCAAAAATATCAGACCCTTTTTTCTTTTTGTACCTGATAAAATCCTGTTTAGTAATTGGATATTTACTTAAAATCCAAATACCACTGTTGGTTTTTAACAACCCTGATTTCGTGATGGAAGACTGATATGGATAAATTGAGTTTAATTTTTCATTTATGACTTCGCGGGTAGATTTCATAAAACTCTCTTCCAGCACAAGAATATCTGCATCCGTAATTTTGATATAATCTGCAATCAGCAAAGCTCTTTCCGACTGGCAAGATTTAAAAATAACCGGTGGCACCATAAAAATATTCCATGCCATTATTTTAAGCTGTTGCTCCGCCATCAATGGCACAGAACAAAGCAACAAAAAAAGTACACTATAAAATTGTTTCATTGTCTTGTATTTCATTCCAAACTAAAAATACCTTATTATAATCTTATTTTATAGGGTAAGATATTTTCTTGACTAAAAATTGTTCGTTTTATGGTTAAATACTGTCAATTTCTTTAAACAATCTCTGTAAACTTTATGTTAAAGCTCTGATTATTGCTTATATTTGCAACGTCAAAAATTAAACGTATATCAGTTTTTCGATTGATATATGAAATCTATTAAATAATATTTATGTCAGCAGAAAGAATTACGATGAAAGACGGGCACCTGAACGTGCCAAATGAACCAATTATTCCATTTATAGAAGGAGACGGAATTGGACCAGATATCTGGAAAGCATCCGTGCGTGTGATGGATGCAGCGGTAGAAAAAGCATATAGCGGCACACGAAAAATACACTGGAAAGAAGTTTTAGCCGGTGAAAAAGCATACAAACAAACGGGTTCCTGGTTACCTGATGAGACTTTAAAAGTAATTGAAGAAAATCTTATTGCCATAAAAGGTCCGTTAACAACACCTGTTGGTGGTGGAATTCGTTCGTTAAACGTGGCATTACGACAGTTACTGGATTTATACGCTTGCGTTCGTCCGGTTCGATATTTTGACGGCGTTCCGTCCAACTCAAAAGTTCCTGAGCAGGTAAATATGGTTATTTTCCGTGAAAACACAGAAGATATTTATGCCGGTATTGAATGGTTACAAGGTACAGACGAATGCAAGAAACTAATGAACTTCCTGCAAACAGAAATGAATGTAGGCGATAAAATACGCTTTCCTGAAACATCTTCTTTGGGTATCAAACCGGTATCGTTAGAAGGTTCTGAGCGTCTTATTCGTGCTGCATTAAATTATGCACTGGCACATAAACGCAAAAGCGTAACCTTAGTACACAAAGGCAACATTATGAAATTTACAGAAGGTAAATTTAAAGAATGGGGTTATAAATTAGCAGAACGTGAATATGGCGACAAAGTATTTACATGGGCTCAATACGATAAAATTTTAGCGGAAGAAGGTCAGGAAGAAGCAAATGCAGCTCAAAAACAAGCGATTGCGGATGGCAAATTAATCATCAAAGATGCCATTGCAGACAACTTCCTGCAACAAATTATTTTAAGACCTGATGAGTTTGATGTGGTTGCTACATTAAACCTAAACGGCGATTATATTTCTGATGCATTAGCAGCTTTGGTGGGTGGCATCGGAATTGCTCCGGGTGCAAATATCAACTACCTGACTGGCATGGCAATTTTTGAAGCTACACACGGAACAGCACCAAAATATGCTAATCTGGATAAAGTAAATCCAAGTTCTGTCATTTTATCCGGTGTAATGATGTTTGAATTCTTAGGCTGGATTGAAGCAGCAGAATTAATAGTTAAAGGAATGGAAAAAGCAATTATCAATAAAACGGTTACATACGATTTTGAACGTTTAATGGAAGGTGCCACTTTATTAAAATGTTCTGAATTCGGTGAAGCTATTATCAAGAATTTCTAAGAAAATACGTTAATAAATGAAAGACTTGCAGAATATCTGCAAGTCTTTTTTATTTTTATAGAAATGAATGATGTAAGAGAATACTACAATTCAATTGCAAGCTATTATGACCATGACAGATTTGCAAATTCATACGGTAAATTTATCGATGCCGAAGAACGTATAATACTGCACAACTGGCTAAATGGAATTGACAAGAAATTCATTCTGGATTATGGTTGCAGCACAGGCAGATTGACCAACTTTGCAACTATCGGAGCCGACGTCAGTGAAGCAATGTTATCCGTTGCAAAGCAAAAAAATCCGGAAAAAAAATTCCATTTAATCTAAGATAATCATCTCGATATAAAAGAAAATTCACTTTCCGCGGTCTATTCTT
>JBIKPT010000129.1:0-8428 GCA_044357355.1 Chitinophagales bacterium | reverse complement strand
TTCGTGCTCCAGAATATTTTTCAAATGAGCGATTAAATCGGACACTTCTTTATGTTCGGCACGAATCTTGTCGATTTCCAGACCGGTTAAACGTTGTAACGTCAATGCCAGCACCGCTTTTGCCTGAATTTCAGACATACCAAAGTCTGCTATTAAACCATCTTTTGCAGCTTCCGGATTTTTAGAACTACGGATTAATTTAATCACTTCATCTAAAGCATCTAAAGCGATTAAGTAACCTTCTAAAATATGTAAGCGTTCTTCTGCTTTCTTTAATTCGAATTTTGTTCTTCTGATAACCACTTCATGTCTGAAATCTACGAAATGACGAATCATATCGCGAAGGTTCAGCATTTCCGGACGACCATTCACTAATGCAATGTTATTTACACCAAAGCTGGTTTGCAACGGCGTGTGCTGGTAAAGGTTGTTCAGTACTACATTCGGAATAGCATCTCTTTTTAAGTCGAATACCACACGCAAACCATCTCTGTCCGATTCATCTCTGATTTCGGCAATACCTTCCAGTTTTTTATCATTCACCAAATCTGCAGCACGGGTAATAATCATCTTAGGTTCAATCTGATACGGAACTTCAGAAATGATGATTTGTGTTCTGCCTTCTTTGTTTTCTTCAATTCTTGCTCTTCCACGCACGCGTATTTTTCCGCGTCCGGTTCTCAACGCATCTTTCACGCCTTCGTAGCCGTAGATAATACCACCTGTTGGAAAATCCGGTGCTTTGACGAATTTCATCAACTCATCTACTGTAATTTCTTTATCGTCTATATAAGCAATGATGCCATCAATTACTTCTGTTAAGTTATGAGGCAACATATTGGTGGCCATACCTACAGCGATACCGGATGTTCCGTTGACCAAAAGCTGCGGTATACGCGTTGGCATAACGGTTGGCTCTTCCAATGAGTCGTCGAAGTTTAATTGAAAATCTACCGTTTCTTTGTGTAAATCTTCCAGCATATCTTCCGCAATCTTTTTCAATCTTGCTTCCGTATAACGCATAGCTGCCGGTGGATCTCCGTCGATAGACCCAAAGTTACCTTGTCCATCGATTAACGGATAGCGTAACGACCAGTCCTGTGCCATACGCACCATGGCCATATACACGGAACTATCTCCGTGCGGGTGATATTTACCTAACACCTCTCCGACGATACGCGCAGATTTTTTATACGGTTTTCCGGAGGTCATGCCTAACTCGGACATACCGAATAAAACACGACGGTGAACGGGTTTTAAGCCATCTCTTACATCCGGTAAGGCACGGGAAACAATTACCGACATAGAGTAATCTATGTAGGCGGATTTCATTTCATCTTCAATGTTAATGGGTACAATTCTGGGTCTGTTCAACCCTTCTAATTCTTCTGACATTTACGTTATTATTTAGCCTTGCAAAGATACCAATTTTAGCCCGTTTTTTGAAGTATTTGCCAGGGCAGATTATCCACATTATGAAGATAAAACAACTGATTTTACACAATTTAACAACCGTAAAAATGCAAGAGAAATTTAACTGTCAGTTAGCCGTTTTTTTTATCAAAAAAAGACTTAAAAACAACTCCGTGCAGCCTATAAAAAAAAGACAGGTTGCAAGTAACTGTTCAGACCAACAGAATAAACCTGCACCAGCATCCAGATAAGCAAGCCGGCACCAAGAAATAAGCCGATATGCGGTGCATATTTGTATTTGAAGAAGTACAAAACAGCATTTATTAAATGAAAGATACCATTAAATATAAACAGCGCAATTCCGGGAATCAGAAAATCAGAGAATGGTGAATTTGCCAGCATTTCCACATTCAATCCAACGGCACTTCCATCCGGTTTAGTTATAAACAGATAACCGACCGGCAATGCACCGATTGCTATAAATGCTTGTAATAAAGCTAAAAACAGTAATCCTGAATTGAATTTAAATGTCATTTCTCAACTATACTATACTTGTTTAACCAATAAGTTTATTTAAGTAAAGATGGAAATTCTGAATCATGTTCAACCCATATCAGTTCAGAAGTTATAAAGCCCAGCTTTTCTGCTATTTTCAGATACGTTTGTTTTACATCTTCAGGTATGGTCTTCTCACGGGAAAGTATCCACAAGTAGCTCAGGTTTTGACCGGCAACCAGGGCATATTTATATTCTTTGTCTAAAGCTATAACATTATAGCCGCCATAAAAAGGTCCGAAAAAAGACACCTTTAACATGGCTATGTTTGGGTCACCGGTAAATTTTGCTTTTCCGATTGCCTGTTTCCATGCTGACTTTTTGTAATTATACCCTCGGTTATCTACTTTAATACTGTTGTCACTATTGATGGAATAGGTTGCCGTGGTATTTTTAAGATTGCGTTCAAACTTAAAATCCATTCGCGCTATTTCATACCACTTTCCCAGATATTTTTCTTTCTCAAACGGTGTAACCGCAATACCGCCTTTCACGATGGAAGAACAGGAAATAAATGACATTATAATGATGAGAAAGAGAGAAGTGTGCAGAATTAATTTCTTTGTTTTCATACCAGTTTTTTTACTTTGATAATGCAGTTACCACTACTTGACTTAGTGTTTGATTTTATTGCATGTTGCCTGCTAAAGCAAGTGTAACCTGTCTGCTAAGATAGGTCTATCTTACTGCATCTGCTTTTTTTTCAATGAATGTATTTAATTCTAATCTACTTTATTTAAATAGAAATTGTTTTTTATTATTACTTGATTTTAGAAATGGTTTTGCTGGTGGCAGTAGTCGGTTTATCCATATCCTTAATTGCAAACTGAATAGCTTCCTGCAGCAGTGCTTTTACTTTCGAATTTCTGTAATCACCTTTCTTTTTTATATCTATATGTCTGATGAGATTGCCGGTGCCGGTCAACAGCTTATCCGGATCTTTCAGCAACGTTCCTTTATTAAATCCTAAGTTCAGGTGATCAATGTAAATTGGCAGCATACAAAAGGCATCTGAAAGCTTTTCCGAAATGGAAAATACGGCTGTCAGCGCATGTGTATGGTACAGAAGCTCATTGCTTTCCGGATAGAGTTCTAGAATGTACTGTCGTATATCGCTGAACAAGTCGACAAGTTCCTGTTCTTTTAATTGCAGGTGGCGTTGAAAATCAGGATGAATGGGTCTTGTGTTTTTCATATGGCCGGTTGTTATAGTGTTTATCTAAAAGAAAGAGTTCATGTAATCGTTCTTACCTGTTATAAAGCAATTGATATTGCTACCAATTCAGTTTTAGCCTGCATGCTTTTTATGGCCAATTACATGCAGTATGGTGGCTATTAGAAAACCAATAGCTACGGTAAGCGTAACATAAGGCAACATCGTTTTTCCTTCCTGAAAATAGACATAAGTAGTCAGAAACAACGCAATGCTTTCAAACAGGTATGCAATTATTTCCAGCGTGTTATGCGGTTTTTTTGAACGTTTTATGTAGACAAAATACATCAATACCACGACGCCTGAAAACAAGATGATCCAGCCAATAAAGCTGTGATGATGTTGAATTTATCATAGCCTTTGGTTATTAAAAAAAGTGCCACCATAAAGTGATGGATGGATACTAATTGTTTTTTCATAATAGATACATTTCAGCGACTGCAATTAAATTTCCCGTTATGTGCATCATGACAGATGTGTAAACTGATTTTGTATTTATTCTTGCTAAACCAAACAGCGTGGCATCTATAAAAACCTGTGCAATGCCAATGGCTGATGCGAGCGTTTGCTCGTATGCAAATGAATGTAAAAGAACAAAGAAACCTGCGATTAAAAAAATGGCTGCGTGTTTATTTATCTTAAACTGAATCAGTTTAGATAACAAAAGTCCGCGAAAAAACAATTCTTCTGCAATGGATGCTAAAATTAGCATTCCGATTATTTTCAACAAGCTTGTTTTGAGGTCGAATGTAAAAGATTTAAGTGTAAGCAGCTTAAATTTATAAAGTAAAAGTTCTGTCAAAATGCAAAACACTAAAAAAAATACCCACCAGCCAAACGCTTTGAAATTGGGATCCGGTTTTGTATTCCTAGCTCCTCTTTCGAGAAATCACCTTTCTTTACTTTTAAGCTAATCACTAAAATAATGACGAGGAACGGTAAAATCCGAAGTAGTATTTTTGTTAGTTCACTCATTTTGGCTTATTCATTTGGTGATAGTAGTTGCTTGATTTTTGTTAATCGTTTTATTCGTTATTGATTTTTAATTTCCAATTAAACAGTGTTTCTGTCTCTACGATTTTAATGAAATTATTTTTTTCGAGCACTTTAAAAGAGGCTGTATTGGTTTTGTCAGTAGAAGCAATTATGGCTTTTACGTTTGGTTGAGTTTTTGTCCATTCAATTATTCCACCAACAATTTCTGTCATAAATCCTTTTCCCTGAAACTCATCATAAGTACCGTAGCCAATTTCAATTTCTCCGGCTGCATTGGGTTCGCCAATTATACATAAATCGCCAATCATTTTGTTTTCTGCTTTTGAAATGGCTGTCCAAAGAGTTGAATACAAATAGTTTTTGGTATTGTCAGCAACGTCCGGTAAAATCGTTTGTTCTAAAGCTTCTTTTAGTTCCGGTGATATTATTCTGAAAGTTTCATTTAAGTTTAATTCTGCTTCCAGCGAGTTGTCGCATTTTGTGTATTTTACCAGCTGGTCATAGGTCAATGGCTTTATAATCAGTCTTTCTGTTTCTATCATTTTTTATTTTTTGTATTTTAGCTTGTCAGCAACTCACTCATTTAAAAACTTAGAACACCATTCCTTATTCATTTATCGGTCAAATTGTTTATAGTCAATGGATGGATCGTAGTCGTTTTTTGTTCTTAAGGAATTTAATTCACTTTCCGGTCTTTCAGAACGTAAGAACGGAAACATTAATTGCACATACCACGGCTCTTTTACTTGATTCCAGGCACCAAATTTCGTTGGATATTTTCTGGTTATTTTAGCCGTTTGAAAAATCATATCCCACACAAAAAGTAAATTGCCATAATTTCCGTTTGGGTGCGAAACGCCATCTTCGGCAGTAAGTCCGTGATGCGCAAAATGCGTACTCGGCGTAGAAATCACTCTTTCAACTATCCAGGCTATTGGACTCAGCAATTTGTATTTATATAAAAACCTGTCCCATTTGGTTTCGCTGTGTGCCAGTAAAATAACGACCAGCTTAACAGGCAGATAGAATAAATAAACATAACCCATTCCTAAAAAGATTAAACACGCAGACAGCCAGATTCCGGGCATCAATGCATAATAGAGTATGGCATTTCTGTAGGTTACCAGCACACCCATTTCTTCTACCACATGATGCGGTCGGTGCAATTTCCACATCATCCGGTTAGAGTGAGACAGTCTGTGCCACCAGTATTGAGTCATGTCATCTAAAATCAAAAATGCTAACACTTGCCAGCCTATTCCAACATGTGCAAAGTAGTCTTCATATTGAGGAAACCAGTTCTTCCCTATCCAGAAGGTCAGCACAAATATGGCAGGTTGCACCAGCGTCGGTAAAGTAAACAGGCTGACTAATTCTATGGTCCAGTCATTTTTGGTTCTTCTGTCATTTAGGTATAAACCACCCATGGCTTCCAGAATCCCTAAGATTAAAAGCATGACAGCTGGTATTGATTTACTTATTAACTCATTTTCCATATGCTATTATTTTGTTGCTGATAATGTCAGGATTTGATTATGTTGAATGTATAATGTAATGATTCCGAAACCCATCCAAAAATAGCAATCTGGCGCGAGACTTCCAACGGACGTCTCGTGTCAATTAATTCCGGCGGTTTCCAACCGCATTCCACAAAAGCTCCATTGTGATAATACAATTAAAAACCAATCCTACACACAAGCGCATATTTAAAAATAAAAAACATTGCGTTAATATTTTTAGTTGTTATTTTTTTATGCTTAGTAAATTCAGCTTTATTTTTTCTACTTCAGCTTTCGTTAGCGGTCGGAGACCGACAGATTTATATAGACACTAGTCATCCTTTGGAAGACTAGCGCCAGATAGAGTTCACATAAAAAAAACGAAAAAAAGTAAAGCAAAAGGAAAAAACCATTTTCTGTTTTTCTCTGATAAATTTATATTGATGAATGGATTTCTGATTTTCATTTAAATAAACTAAGATTTAAATTATTCGGAAATGTTAAGAGATTTAGATTGTTTTTTAAAGCATAAAATAATACTTTGATTGGATTTAAATTGCTGTAATTTTTCTCCAGGGGTTTGCTTCTTCTATTTGCAATGCTAATTCTAATAATAGTTTGTCATCGCCATGGTTTCCCCAAAATAACATTCCAATCGGTAATCCTTTAGACTCATCAAAACCAATAGGTAAACTTATTGAAGGAGCACCGGTTGCATTTGAATAAGGCGAAAAACATGCCCATTCCATCATTCGCGGAAACATTTCGTCAAACTCCAAATTCATTCCCAAATAACCTAATTCCGGTGCTGCATGTGATAGCGTTGGTGTAAGCATGATATCTATTTGTAAATCAGCAAACATTTTTTGATAATCGTAATAACTCTTTTTAAGTCTTGAAATAAAAAATGGTGTAGATAATTTGTTTTTCCAATAATGTTTAGACAAACCTTTGGTTAGTTTAGTAAGCTTTTCTTTTTGAAAGTAATCACCAAATATTTTTTTTCCAAAATTATTACACATAAATGCTGACATTGCCCAAAGATTTACAAAATCATCTACTATTTGTTCATTAACAGGTAATTTAATTGGAATAATTTCATGTCCTAAACTTTCCAGGATTAGCAACGCTTTATGTAATTCTATTTCAGTAGTTTCATTCGCTTTCATATTTTTTACAGATTCGCATGTATAACCTATTTTTAATTTTCTGGTGTTGGGTTTGTTTACTAAACCTATTGGAGCAAGATTTTTTTTGTGATAATATTTTTCTGCTTCTGCATAAAAGTATGCGGTATCTCTTACCGTCCGGGTTATTACGCCATTTGTTGAAATTTCAACTATTTGTCTTTCTGATAATTTAGAATCCAGCAACCTGCCTCTTGATGGTTTTAAACCTATTAAACCACAACAAGATGCTGGTATGCGAGTAGAACCACCACCATCTGCCGAAGTGGCAATTGGCAGCACACCTGCAGCTACTAAAGCACCGGCACCGCCTGATGAGCCACCAGCCGTATGTAAAGTATTCCATGGATTACAGGTGTCTTTATCATCTGGAAATTCTGTAGAGCAAGTAAAGCCAAATTCTGGCATGGTACTGGTGCCAAGATTAATAAATCCTTGCGAAAAAACTTGTTTAGCAAAGGCATCATTTTTTGTTGCTGGTTTTGCATTTTCAAATGCCTTTGAACCATAATAGGAAGTAACGCCTTTTACACCAGTCATGTCTTTAAAGAAAATAGGAATGCCGGAAAAAAAGCCAGATGATGGATTATTAGATTCTGTTAAACCTTTTTCATAGCATTCTGTAACAATAGCATTTATTGTTGGATTTACCGTTTGAGCACGTTTAATACATGCAGCTACCACTTCTTTAGATTGTATTTCTTTCTTTTTAATTAGAGATGCTAGCTCAACGGCATCTTTTTCTCCAATTATGTCGTTTGTAAAACTGTGTATGCGCATAGAAAGTTTTTAAGGTGAATAAATAAATGAGTTAAGTTGTTATTTTGTGTAACACAACGTTGTAGCCACCATCGTTGATTTTCAAATAGTCTTTAGTAATTGGTGGTATATAATAGATGCCACCAAAAATAATTTTAATTCTGGTTAGAAAATCTTTGTTGTGTTTTAATTCATACCAAATTTGTTGTAAACCACCAAAAACAACAGCCATAGCCGATAACTCCAATGCTGGCTGGTTGGTTAGACCAAATTGCGGTTCTTCATCCGGCAAATCACAATAGGTACCAAATAATAAATCCCAAATTCCACTGTTACCGCCAAGATTTACCATGGAATGCTCTTCGCGAGAAGAATGATGTAATACATGATAAGGACCTGAACTGGTTATTTTACATATAAAATTCAGACTTGGATTGTTTTTAATGAACTGATAATACGTAGGTGCATGATTTGTTACTTCAAAAATCTTGATAAATAACGCGTAGCCAAAAAATATAAACATAACTGTTTCTTGGTCTGTAGTAATAAATCTGGATACAACTAACACAATAACCAATTCAATAATTATTACTAACCATCCTATTAAAAACTGCATGTCTGCCAAAAAACCGGTAGCATTCGTTAAAGCAGTTGTAACATGGTGTGGTCGATGTGACAATAACCACATAAATCTGGAGATATGGCTTAAGTAATGATTTGCATACAATAAAAAAGAAGATACCAGAAAAAGGATAATGCCAGCCACTACACCAGGCAACTGTACAATATTAGGTACTATATAATAA
>JBIKPT010000127.1:0-8441 GCA_044357355.1 Chitinophagales bacterium | reverse complement strand
TTGGATTTGCCCGAATTGTATGGTTACGATGAAAAACAGTTTGAAAAATTCTGGAGAAATTTCATGGATTTTTTATGCGATTTAGTAGCGTTTGATAAACCGTTAATTTCATCGATTAACGGGCACGCGCCTGCAGGTGGTTGTTTGATTGCTATTGGTTGCGATTATCGCGTAATGGCAAAAGGCAACTATAAAATTGGATTAAACGAAATTCCGGTTGGTTTGGTATTGCCACGTGGATTATTTGAAATGTATAGCTTCTGGATTGGCAAAAGAACAGCTTATCAATATGCAATGGAAGGTAAATTATTTTCTCCTGAACATGCACTTGAAATTGGATTGGTAGATGAAGTAGTAGATGCAGATAGAGTACTGGAAACAGCTGAAGCGAAATTGAAACACTATTTAAAGTTTGAACAAAGCAGCTGGCGAATATCAAAAAAACAATTAAAACACGATCAGCTACTGGCAATCTCCACAATTTCAGAGTTTGAAATGAATACGTTCATACAGCAATGGTGGAGCAAACCCGTGAGAACTATAATCGGACAATTTGTGGAGAATTTGAAGAAGAAGTAATCAATCAAATGATTGGATATAATGTATTGAATTTTGCATTTTATTAAAATCATCTCATTATCTCACTATCTCATTTTTATGCAGGATAAATTCACCGCTTTTGAAAACCGATTAGCCAAAGTGTACAAACATATCGGTAAAATTGCCCGTAAGCAACAACTGGCCTGCTTTCGTGTATACGATGTGGATTTACCTGAGTTTCCTTTTATTATTGATGTGTACAAAGATTTGGTCTATGTTGCCGAATATAAGAGCAAACATAAACTAAGTGAGGAAGAATATGAACTTTGGTTGACAACATCTCTGGAAATAATTCAGCAGGTTTTTGGTGTAGAAAAAGAAAATGTATTTCTGAAGTTACGGGAACGCCAAAAAGGAGAGCAGCAATACAGTAAATTAAATCAGCAAAAAAAAGAATTAATTGTTGATGAAAATGGATTGAGTTTTATTGTCAATCTTTCTGATTATTTAGATACCGGTTTGTTTTTGGACCATCGTCTTACCAGAAAAATGGTGAAAGAAATGTCCGATGGCAAACGGGTTTTGAATTTATTTGCGTACACCGGAAGTTTTAGTGTGTATGCTGCTTCCGGAAATGCATTGAAAGTAACTACGGTAGATTTATCAAGAACCTATATCAACTGGGCAAAACGAAATCTAACGTATAATAAATTGTATGACGATACAAAACATGAATTTATTCAGGAAGATGTGGTACAATACCTAAAAACGATTCTGCCAAATGCATATGATTTGATCATTC
This sequence comes from Chitinophagales bacterium, assembly GCA_044357355.1. Taxonomy (GTDB): domain Bacteria; phylum Bacteroidota; class Bacteroidia; order Chitinophagales; family JADIYW01; genus JADJSS01. The sequence goes on along the minus strand of JBIKPT010000127.1, from coordinate 7,099 downwards.
TGGATCCGCCGACTTTTTCTAATAGCAAGCGGATGGAAGACGTTTTTGATATTCAACGAGATTATGTCGCCATTATCAACCAATGTCTGACCTGTTTAGATGAAAATGGCGTGTTGATTTTTAGTACCAATTGCAGAGGTTTTGAAATGGATACGGAAAAAATAAATTCGCAAAAAATTAAAGACATCACCAAACAAACAACTCCGTTTGATTTTGAAGGTAAGCTGAAACGGAAATGTTTCAGAATAGATAAATAGCTTATTTCTCTTTTAAATTATTGATTTTTTCTTCCAGCTCATTTTTGGTGAGTGTGAAGTTATACTTGCCTGCAAATTCTACTTGCGCTTCTTTAAACTGAATATCCAATGGATCTTCTTTTTTAGAGATAGAACCCGTTAATTCGTTTACTTTAGCATTAATTTCTTCATTGGTGTATTTGTCTTTTTCTTTAATCAACACCAATATTTTTTTGTATTCATTTCCGGTTATTTCACCGTAGAATTTAAACAATGCTTTTGCTGCTGACAAGAATTTTTTGTTGCCTTCAAATGGCTTCATGCTATTCAGAACTTCCAATCCTTTGTCTGCTTGAATTTTAATTTGATTCAGCGTAAAGTCATTTGGATTGGATGAAAAAGCTAATATAGCTTCACCGATTTTATTTTGTTCCGTTACAATTTTGTCATTGTAATCGATAGCATCCGCATCACTTGCAAAGGTAGCTGTGGTTGAAAGTATGGAAATTAACAGGATAAATAATGATTTCATAAGTGTTGTGTTTTAATCTAATTTAAGTCCGTGTTTTTTGCAGAAGGCTTCCTGTGCTGCATTGAAATCAGGATATACTTTTGCCATTTTTTGTTTCATGCCGTCAAAGATCTTTTGTTTTTTTACTTTAAAATCTTTGAATTCCAGTTCCGGATCTTCAATGATATTCAGCAATTGCTGATATTCATTTTCAGTCAAATCTTTATACAAGGCAAATAGATTTTTTGCCGCATTATGATAAGTGGTTTCATTATTATAAACTTCCAGACTGTCAATAAACTTTATGCTTTTATTCAATTCAAATTTCAAAATCTTCAGATTTAATTCCGTCGCACTTTCGTTGAAATAGAATACTTCTTTTCCAATGTTTTGCTGAGCTTCCACAATAGATTGATGGAAATTATAAGCGTTAATATTATAGTTCTGAGCAATACCGGAACTCATCGAAAAAAATAAAATACAGAATAAGCCTGTTATGCGCATAGGAAATTTTTTATTAAATAGTTCAATTAATATGCCAAATCTTAAAGGTAAGTAAAAATACGAAAATAGCCTTTAATGTTGCATAGTTTTAAGTTCATGTATAACATCTGCTAAAAATGCTTTGGCATCAAATTTAGGATTGCCAAAAAACTGCGTTAAGCCAATCATATCACCATGACTTACGGAAGGCGCACTTTCAGACTGGATGATACCGCGGTAATTTCCCCATTTGCAGGATTCTATACCAACCATACCGTCATTTTTCCCTTCATACTCACGAATTATGTAGGCCATGGTTTTCCATAATATATTCGGATATTCTTTATTCACATGGCTCGCATAACTCTGATAATATACTTTAGCCGCATCAGGAACTTCTTCATTAAACCGTTTCATGCTTTCAGTAGTTACCTGCACCACAGCGCGTAAACTATCCGGTCGTCTGTCACCCATCAAAGTAGCATACAGGTTCACCAAACGTGCCGTGGCAAATTTTGGCAGAGGTAATCGTCCAAGTATAATATCAGCCAGGTGTGTGCCTCTGTGTGGTGAACCTAAAGTTGTAATGCTGGAAATATGCTCATCCATGCCTAATCTGCTGGCCAGATATCTTCCTTCCAATCCACCTTTTGAGTGACCAATGATATTTATTTTGTTTTTTTTGGTTTTTTCAAGAATATCAAGAATCCTGAACTTCAGTTTAATAGCATTATCAGGTATGGAAATGAAAGCGTCCTGATAAGCGGTATACACATCACATCCGTGTAGTTTTAAGTAATCAGGAATATTGCCCCAATAACTTAAAAGCCTGTTTTGATCCTGAAAACCAAGTCCGCTTACCAAAATAACTGGATAATTAGTGTCGCAATAGGATAGTTTCTGTTCTGGAGTCATGATAGCAGTCAATTTAGTAAATACGTAGTGCAATTTTAAAAGATACAGACGAATTACCAACTATTTTTTTGATTTAGTTTTTTGTTTAACCATGAATTAATATTGAAATAGTTGTATTTTAAACAAATTCTGCATTTATTTGTGGTATGAATAACACATTTTTCTACGGCTATTACTTTTTTCGCAACTAAGCGAGACGAATAATACTGTAGCAAAATTAAAGTATAACAAGTCTCGAATAATTTCGGGACTTTTTTTATGCTTGTTCAGAACAGCCGTCATTGCGAGACACGAAGCAATCTGTTGAGTAAAAATTAATTAAAAACAAAGTAAAAAGTCCCTTTAGGGATTTAGAGTATGAAACCAAAAATAGCCATACAAGGATTCGAAGCTTCTTTTCATGAAATTGTTGCTATACAATATTTTGGCGCAGATATTGAAACCGTTGAATGTGCCACATTTCCTAAATTATTTAGTGTAATGGAAAACGGACAAGCGGATTTTGCAGTGTGTGCTATAGAAAATTCGCTTGCCGGATCCATTTTGCCAAATTATGCACATCTGAGAAATTCCAATCTGGAAATAATTGGGGAAGTTTATCTGCGCATAGAAATGAATTTAATGGCTTTGCCGAATCAGTCTATAGATCAAATTGAAGAAATACATTCACATCCTATGGCATTATTGCAGTGTCAGGGATTTTTTGAAAATTACCCGAATATCCAGTTGGTAGAATCGAATGATACCGCTTTAAGTGCCAGAGAAATAAAAGAAAAGCATATTAAACACAGAGCAGCAGTTGCCAGCAAACGTGCAGCAGAATTATTCGGGTTAGAAATTATTACAGCAGATATTCACGACAATAAAAGAAATTTCACAAGATTCTTAATCTTAGCTCAACGTCATCCTGAACTTGTTTCAGGATCAGCATCTAAGATTAATAAATCTTCCATTTCTTTTCGTGCACATCATACTGCCGGAAGTTTGGCAAAGGTTTTAACTGTAATAGGGAATTACAACATCAATTTGACCAAAATTCAATCTTTACCTGTGGTCGGCGAAGAATGGCAATATTACATGTATGCAGATTTAGAATTTGATGACTATAATAGTTACCAAAAAATGCTGTCAGAAATTAAACCTTTAACGAAAGAATTAAGAATATTAGGAGAATACGCTCAAGGAAATAAAATTTTGTAAAACAGCATTGCGCGCTTCCGAAACTTCGGAAGCGTCTTTGCGAGAAAAGGAAAAACATGATAATTAAAGAAGCAAATAAACTACAACATATCAATGAATACTACTTTAGTATGAAGTTGAAACAGATTGCACAATTACGATCGGAAGGAAAAAATATTCTGAATCTGGGTATCGGAAATCCGGATCAGGCACCAACGCAGCAAACGATTGATGCATTAATTCAGTCTGTATCCAATCTGAAAAATCACGGATATCAAAGCTATATCGGAATTCCTGAACTACGAAAAGCTTTGAGCGATTGGTATCAATCAACGTACGAAGTGGAATTAGATCCGGCTTCTGAAATATTACCATTATTAGGTTCTAAAGAAGGCATTTCGCATATTTCAAATGCATTTTTAAACTCTGGAGATAAAGTACTGGTTCCAAATCCAGGTTATCCAACGTATTCTTCTGCAACTTATTTGGCCGGTGCAGTGCCTGTTGCGTATGACTTAGATGAAAATTGCAATTGGGGACCGGATTTTACCTCTATAAATGAAGAAACACTGCGTGAAACAAAACTCCTTTGGATTAATTATCCGAATATGCCAACCGGTGCAAAAGGAAATCATGAATTATTTAAAACACTGATAGATATTGCCAATGAATTTAATATACTTGTTGTAAATGATAACCCTTATAGCCTGGTGTTGAATGATGGAAAGCCTGTTTCTGTATTTCAAACGGAAGGTGCAAAAGAAGTATGCCTGGAATTAAATTCACTTAGTAAATCACATAATTTGGCAGGTGCACGCATCGGAATGGTTGCCGGTGCTAAAGAATATATCGATACAATTTTAAAAGTAAAAAGTAATGTGGATTCCGGTATGTATTTGCCCTTACAGCATGCTGCCATTGCTGCCTTATCCAATGATGCGGCCTGGCATGAAGCACGTAATAATGAATATAAAAAGCGTCGCGCATTTGCTTATGATATTATGGATGCCTTAGGATGTACTTACAATAAAAATCAAATCGGTATGTTTTTATGGGCAAAAATTCCTGCAAGATATACACACGTAGAAGACCTGACCGAAAAGATATTACATGAAGCAAATGTATTCATCACGCCTGGATTTATATTTGGCAGCAATGGCACACGATTTATTCGTATATCATTATGCAGTCCGGAAAATGATTTACGTGAAGCACTCACAAGAATAAAAAATCTTAAATCATAAATCTGAAATGAAAGTAGCAATATTCGGAATAGGTTTAATTGGTGGTTCGGCAGCAAAAGATTTGCGTGCTGCAAATTTTTGCACAGAAATAATCGGAGTTGGCCGCAGTCAGAAAAATTGTGAACTCGCTTTATCATTAGGACTCGTTGATAAAATTGTTTCTAAAGACGAAGCCATTGCGCAGGCAGATTTAATCATTCTGACAGTTCCGGTAAATATTCTGATAGATGAGTTATTGTATGTATTGGATAAAGTGCAACCATATCAGATAATAACGGATATGGGTTCCACCAAAGGTCATATTATTGATGCCATTAAAAATCATCCGAACAGAAAACAATATGTAGCATCGCATCCAATGGCTGGTACAGAAAACAGCGGACCGGCAGCAGCCATTGCAGATTTGTTTAAAGGCAAAGTTTGTATAATTTGTGATAAAGAAAACAGTCGTTTGGAAGCAGTTGCCTTAATCGAAAAAATGTATAATGTATTAGGTATGCGTTTGAAATATATGGATGCACATCAGCACGATATGCATGCTGCTTATATTTCTCATATTTCACACATCAGTTCATTTGTGCTGGCAGCCACCGTTTTGGAAAAAGAAAAAGACGAAGAAGCAATTCTGGAAATGGCCGGTGGTGGTTTTGAAAGCACCGTGCGTCTGGCAAAAAGTTCACCGGAAATGTGGGCACCAATCTTTCAGCAAAATAAGAATTATCTATTGGAAGTGATGGATACCTACATTGAAAAAATGTACCATTTCAGAAATTTAATCAATAAAAATAAAACTGAAGAGCTGAAAGAGTTTATGAACAGTGCGAATGAAATTCGTAAAATATTGAAATAATGCAGCGTATTTGCATTGAAGTTAATTTTAACACTATACCAAATAAAATTAAATGAGATTATCTAAAACGTTAAACCAGTAATAAATAATGATAGATTACTTTACCAAAATAGAAATGAACATAAACAAGATTTAATAAAGCATTAAATTCATCATTCAATAATTCTACAATTCAATAATTCAAATATGAGCAACTTAAACATCACACCTCTGAAAGACTGGGGTTTTAATTTCGAAAGACCGGTAATCATTTCCGGACCATGTTCCTGCGAAACGGAAGAACAAATGACGGAAACGGCTCAGCGCCTTGCCAATAAAGGTATTCACGTTTTACGTGCCGGTATATGGAAGCCAAGAACCAGACCGGGTATGTTTGAAGGTATTGGAAAAGAAGGCCTTCAATGGCTGGTAAATGCCGGAAAAAAAATAGGTAAACCAACAACCGTGGAAGTTGCTACAGCACAACACACACAAGAAGCGCTGGAAGCTGGCGTAGACATACTTTGGATTGGTGCCAGAACCACCGTAAATCCTTTTTCCGTGCAGGAAATAGCAGATGTGTTGAAAGGTGTCGATATTCCGGTTTTAGTAAAAAATCCAATCAATCCGGATTTGCAACTATGGTTAGGCAGTATGGAACGCCTGAATGCTGTTGGAATCACAAAATTAGGTGCCATTCACCGAGGATTCTCTTCTTATGAGAAATCGAAATACCGAAACAAACCCATGTGGGAATTGCCGATAGAATTGCGTCGTTTATATCCAAACATGCCGATTATTGTCGATCCTTCGCATATTTGCGGTTCTCGTGAATTAATTCCATCTGTTTGCCAGAAAGCACTGGATTTGGATTTTGATGGATTGATGATAGAATCGCATCGTGATCCGGATAATGCCTGGAGCGACGCCGCTCAACAGGTAACGCCGGAACGATTAGGCGAAATTATTGCTTTTTTGGTCGTACGTAGCAGCAAACTGGATAATTTCGCAGAAAATCAGTTAGAGGCATTGCGTGCACAAATTGACAGAATAGATAATTATTTCCTGGAGATAATGGGTGAACGAATGGATATTGCACGAAAAATAGGTGAGTTCAAAAGAGATAACGGAATTACCATTTTACAAACCAACAGATGGGACGAAATTATCCATGACAGGATCAAAAAAGCAGCTAAGAAAGAACTGACAGAAGACTTTGTAAAAGATATGATGGAGGCAATTCATCAGGAATCTATCAGACATCAGACAAAAATTATGAACAATATTTTAGCCGAATAAGCCTTATTTTAACTAAGCTAATGATTATCAATTATTTGTATTTAATTGCTCAATAAGGCAAATGTTAGTAGATTATTGAATAAAAAGCTGGAAACGTGCGAATGTAAGATAGTTTATTAAATTTGGAAGACTTATTTATAATCTAAAACAAATACAAATGGACACATCGAAAATGATTAAGGCTTATTGCCTGAAAACGAAAGAAAAAAATGTACCGATGCACGATGCTGTAATCACAAAAACGTCAAGAGGCGGTTATATGGCTGCAGGAAATGATGGAAAAGGCAATAAAATGGCAGCTATCTTAAGTGAAGCAAATGCACTTAAAGCTTTAGCAGACGGTGTTGCAAAAAAAGGATTTTAATCCAGCAAGTATGTTAAAAATGTAAAGGTCAGCTGTTAC
>JBIKPT010000016.1:0-28034 GCA_044357355.1 Chitinophagales bacterium | reverse complement strand
CTTCCATCTTAGAAATAGTTCTCGCAAATATAACAACATGGCTGCCTTGCGCTGCCAAAGACTTTGCAATTGCTAAACCAATACCGGTAGAACCACCGGTAATAAATGCTGTTTTATCTTGATAAAAACTCATAGTTATTTTTTATATCACAGAGTCGCACAGAGATTTACTCAGAGAATATTATTTAAAATACTCAGTGATGCTCTGTGAAGCTTTGTGGTCTTTGTGATACCAATATTATTTTTGTTTTAACGTTGAAAACTCTAACATTTTCAGCCATTTCATGGTTGTTGCAAATCCTACTTTATAACTAATCTTTGGCGTCCAGTTCAGTTCTCTTCTTGCTTTATCTATAGAAAAACGTAAACGTGAACCTAAATTTTTAACCGTGTAAGTAGTCAGTAAAGGTCTGTCTTTTTGCTTCAATAATTTTCCGAAAAATTCCATCAATACGGCTACCACATACGCCAGCCAATACGGAATACGCATCTTTACTTCTTTTGCACCTATTGATTTTGCCAGGCTGTTCGTGAATTCTTCTAATGTGGTGCTTTCTCCGTCGTGTACTAAATATCCGTTTCCAACTGCACGTTTATCTTCTGAAATCAGCATCAGTAAATCTATGAGGTTCTCAATATAGGTTGGCCACACAATCGCGTTTTTCCGCATGAATAACATCTCACCTTTCAAGACGGCATCCGCCAAATGTGGCACAAAAGTTTTATCGCCAGGGCCAAAAATCCAGCAGGGATATACCATGGTGACGGGCAGTCCCTTTTCTTTATAATATTTCCAGGCAATTTCTTCAGCTGCCAGTTTTGTATCCGGATAAGGTTCGTTCCAAGGTGTCAGCGGAAATGTTTCATCCATTACTTTAGATTCATCTAATCCGAAAACATCATTCGTACTTATCTTTACAAAACGCTTTACGTTGGCTTCCCTTGACGCACGACAAACATTTTCGGTGCCGTTAATCATCACTTGTTCGAATATTTCTCGCTTGCCCCAATCTGAAACAAAAGCAGCACAATGAAATACGATGTCTATGTCATCCGTCAGTCCTTTTTTGATGTCATCATAATTTCTGATATCACCATAAACAATTTCTACATTCTTGCCTTGAAGGTTTTTGAGTTCCGGATCATTCGGTAATACAAAAGCTCGAACGGTATTTCCTTTTGCAAGATTAGTATTAACTAAATGTGTACCTACAAATCCGGTTGCGCCTGTGATGAAAACTTTTGAAGACATAAATAAATATACGCGATTTTTATTTTCTTAACAAGAAATAAGCGGATATTTACAGCGAACTATCATGCGTTATACATTATGAAAGACATCGTACAAATTGCCAAGAAACTCACTATAAAAAAAGAACAACTTATTTTATACGGCAATCACAAAGCAAAAATAAATATCGGTGCTTTAGATGTATCTAAAATAGAAAAATCAAAACTCATACTGGTCACATCCATTACACCGACTAAAGCGGGTAATGGCAAAACCATCACTTCTATTGGTCTTGCAGACGGATTAAACCGCATTGGAAAAAATGCAGTGCTGGCATTGCGTGAACCCTCTTTAGGACCGTGTTTTGGCATGAAAGGCGGTGCAACGGGTGCCGGCAAATCACAACTCATTCCGTCCAATGATATCAACCTGCATTTCACCGGCGACTTTCATGCTATCAGCATTGCCAATAATATGCTGGCAGCACTTTTAGATAATTATAATTTTCATCACCAGGGTACACCGGCGGAAATGAAAGAAATTTACTGGAAACGCGTGATGGATGTGAATGACCGTTCTCTTCGGTTTATTATTACCGGTTTACATGGCGGCAAAAACGGATTACCCGCCGAAACAGGATTTGACATCACACCTGCTTCAGAATTAATGGCCATTCTTTGTCTTTCTGAAAACCTTGAAGATTTGCACAAAAGAATAGATAGTATTTTAGTTGGCTATACCGCGGATAACAAACCACTTAGGGTAAAAGATTTAAACATTGGTGGAGCCGTTACCGCACTATTGAAAGATGCATTATTGCCTAATTTAGTGCAGACACTGGAAGGAAATCCGGCCATTGTTCACGGCGGTCCGTTTGCCAACATTGCGCATGGATGCAATTCCATACTGGCCACAAAATCGGCCATGCAGCTGGGTGAATATGTACTGACAGAAGCGGGCTTTGGCAGTGATTTGGGTGCCGAGAAATTCTTCAACATCAAATGCAGAATAGCCGGCATTATTCCTGACTTAAGCGTATTAGTGATTACTACTCAATCCTTAAAATTACATGGAGAAATTCCACCCGATAAAATAAAACAACCTTCATCAGCAGGAATAAAAAAAGGAATGCGTAACCTGGAAAAGCATATTAAAATTTTACAATCATTCGGACAAAAAGTACTGGTGGTTTTGAATCAGTTTGCTTTTGACACGAAAGAAGAAATAGATTTAATTGCAGAATTATGTAAAAAGGAAAATGCAGATTTTACCATTAACAATGCCTTTCAATTAGGTGGTGAAGGTACTATTGATGCTGCGAAGAAAATTGTTGCACTGACAAAAACTAAAACTAAAACAATAAATCACACGTATGATTTAAATGATTCCATAGAAACAAAAATTCAAAAAATAGTTACAAAAATCTATGGCGGCAAAAATGTGCATTTTGAAAAGAAAGCAAAACTGCAATTAAAAAGGATACTGAAAGCAGGTTATCAGAATCTGCCCGTGTGTATTGCAAAAACGCAATATTCTTTTACGGATGAAGCAGAAAACATACATACCTATAAAGACTTTGATATCGCGGTGGATGAGTTGATTGTTAATGCTGGTGCCGGATTTATAGTAGCGGTGTGCGGCGAAATCATGCGCATGCCGGGTCTGCCGGATGAACCAAATGCATTGCACATTGATGTGGTGAATGGCGAAATTGTCGGGTTGGTTTAAATAAAGAACTGTTATAATATTGCATGACAGGGAAGTATTTCTTTTGCTAAATCTGTTTTATTATCCTCAGACATGTTCTGCACATTTTCATTCACAATTATCTTACTGTCAGCAGATGTTTTGAAAAGAAATCAGTTATGTCAGAATAAATGAACTGTTGTTCCCTAACACCAGCTGTAGTTGCAAACTTAAGCAACGGTTGATTTCCTTTCAGCAAAAAATCACGATTAAAGCATTTTACAAATTGATAATCAAACGTATTTTTAAAATTTAATTTTGCCATCTGTTTATTTATATTCATTGCCATACTCGGAAGAATAGCATAATTTTTCTTTACATAATGACACATCAGCATCTGAATTTTTGCAGCAATTGACAACTTTGGTAAATCATGCATCTCTGAAGAACTGATAATTTTTGACAGTAAAATTATTGACTTGTCCACCTTGTCGGTTTCAAATAATGCTTTTGCATAAGCAAAATAAAGTTGTTGTACCACTTCTTCTGATATCTTACCTTTGAACAATATAATTTCCTGTTCCATTTCCGGAAAGATTGAAATAATTTTTTCCGGCAGCTTTAACAAACTATATAATTCAACATAATTAGTATAATACACCCTGAATTTCAGCATTTCCTGTAATTGATTATCACATTCTACCGCTTTAATCAACGGTAAGATTTTTTCGGCATCTTTGAATCGATTCATCTGAATTAACAAACCGCCTTTATTAGCAAATCCTGTTATGTAATTAAATTTATCCTGCTCAGTCAGTTTTCCCTGTTGATTCATTAATTCTATGTAATAATTTATTTCTGTTAATGCGCCCTCCAGTTGATTTGTCTGCATTTTCAGAAACCATTTAACTGAATAATAAATCAACAGGGAAACATAAGAAACAGGAATATTTCTGTCAGATAATTCAGGTAATTTCAACATCTTTTTGCAAGACTTCTGGATGTCTTCCGGAGCATTGTTTTTAGATGAATTAATCAGTTGTTTTATTTTTAGGGTGATATCTCTGAATGTATTCTCTTCATTCAGTATCTCGAGATTTAAATGCTGTTGCCTTATCACTTCATCAATATCATAATCATTAAAATGCATCAAACTGAGGTTAATAATATTTCTTTTTAACAGTATATATGTTTCTGTAAGTACTATTGATTTGTAATGTTTTTTTGCATTTTTCTCCAATTGTTTAATTTTCTTTCCTGCAATACCCGGAAGGTTTTTCTTGTTTAAAATTAATGTCTCTATCAAGTCAAATTTCAGTTTGATTTCTATATCATTATTAGCATAAAACAAAGCCAGTGCCTTAATAATAGAATCGAATAAATATTGCTTTGTCTTGTTTAAATCGGTTTGTAATCGATTTTCATCCACCAAACGTCTTAGTTCAATCAGACTATAATCATTCATTTCATTTATGATATCAAATAAATCTAAATAAGAACTGTTATCTGATGATTCTTTTTGAGCGTATAATCTAAAGTATCTTTTTTCAGCACCTGTCAAAGATTTTATTAAGAGATATAAATCATCAGGCTGTTGTTTATTGACAGGCATAGCGGTAAATTTTGTCTGAAAAATACGAAATCAGAAACTTCTTTTTATAAAAAAATATTGCAGAATATTTTTTCATTCCTTTGTAACTTTAAATGATTTACAGAAAATGTTTTAATTTGAAAATACTTTACAACATAATCTTTTTAGTTTTTTTATTCAATTCATTGAATTGCTATGGTCAGGGTGATGACCCCTGGAACTCATCTTCGGGCACAGTCTGGAATTCAAACAGCAACATGACGCACATATATTCCACTTACACCTTCAGTGTCGGTGGTGCTACTTCACAGGCGTCTATTGGTAATCCTTCAGCAGCATGTGATGCCTCAGCAACAAATGACCAGTGGGTTCGTATTCCCAACAATGGCTGTAATAACATTAGGGTGGTAGTTAATTGGGAAAATACAAATACAGTTGCTGGAAGGACTGTGCGCCATGCAATCTACAGAGGCAGCAGTTGCACGGGCAGCGGGTCGTGTAATTTATCATTATTGGCCAGTCAATGCATCAGCTTAGGCACAACAAGTGATTGTGGTTCTAATACTTTACAAACCAGGGCTAATGATGTTTCTTTCTCAGCTGGCGAATTCATATTTGTGAGACTTTGGGATGACAACAACAGCACATCATCCCGTGCTAATGTATACGCCATTTGCGGTGCTTCTAGCAGTCCAAGTGTACCTGTTAATGAAGCTTGTTCGTCGCCAATCTATATTACCAATACCGGCGGATGTGCAGGCACAAACTGGAGTGCACCCAGTGGTGGTTTTCCTGCTTTAGGCTCTACTAACTGCTCCTGGGGTGTAAATGAAAACCCTGTCTTCTATGAATTTCAGGCAACTGCAACATCAATGACATTAAATGTTAATGGTGTCAGATGCCATTGGCCAGCATGTAATGGTTTAGGCTCCAGTCTGCAATTTGCTGTTTTTCCAAAAATATCTAACTGCCCAAGTACCAGTGCGGGCACCCGTTTGAATGCAGTAGGCAACAGTGCCCAGGATTGCTACATTGGAGTAGGAACCGTTGGCGGACAATTTACAGGACTTACTGTGGGACAACGATATTTAATTCTGCTGGATGGATTGAATGGCGCACGTTGTTCATGGACAGGTATTTCAATAGATAATGCAGCCCCACTTCCAACTGTGAACAACGTCAATAAATGTGTAGGTGATACAGCAACAGCAAGTACGCTTACAATATCCAACCAACAAACCGGCTACACATATTCATGGACGTCCTCTCCGGCAGACCCTTCATTGACGGGGCAAACATCCAATGCAACCATAAATGTAAAACCTCATGTTACCACCACTTATACTGCTACTATTAATTTAGGCAGTACAGGTAATTTGTGTAACGGGACTCCTGCTAATGCCTATCAAATCAGCGGAACTGTAAATATTTTGGATCCGATGGGTTCTCGTATAGCACCTACCGGTGCACAATGCAGCGGCACTCAATTAAACTTTACCGCGAGTCCTGTCGGCGGAAATGGAACATATACGTATAGCTGGACGAGTAATAACCCTGCAGGAACAAGTGGAACGGGACAAAATTTTAGTTTTACTCCTTCTAATACGAGTTGTAGCGATATACAACTTTCTGTAAATGTGAGCGTGACCAGTAATGGACTAACCTGCCCGAGACCAACAGCGTTCGCACCAACTATAAAACCAAATCCAACATTAACAGCAAATCCTTTAGTAGAATGCCTGACAGGAAACGTGAGAGTTGGACAAGCAGCTATTGGTTCCTGTAGCTGTAGTTCATGTGTTTATACATTAGAAGCGTGTACCGGTTGCGGAACAGGTTCCACTCCGGTCGGCACAACAGATACCGGAAGAAATTTTTTACTGTATGATGCTACTGGTGCAACTTTCTCTGCTTCCTTAAATGGCTGCAAATCTGCTAATCAAATCAGAAATTTCCTGGTGGATTGTCCAACACAATTACCGGTGGAGTTAATCCGTTTTTCTGTTATTTGCTCAGAGAATTCTTATGTCTTAAACTGGACAACCGCATCTGAATCTGATAACAGTCATTTTGATATTGAAAAATCAACAGATGCCATTTCCTGGAGAAAAACAGGACAGATAAGAGGTTTCGGAAATTCCAGTCATCTTATTGATTATGAATTTACGGATGCGGAGAATAATACGGGAAGAGTGTATTACCGTTTAAAACAAGTTGACCATGATGGAACATTTTCCTATTCAGAAATAATCAGTAAAGAATGTAACCAATCAACTCAGCCTTCTTTAAATATCTTTCCAAATCCCGTTACTGAAACCATTTTTATTCAATATGAATTTGAAGAAAGTCAGGGTTTGTTATTCTTTAATCTGTTCGATGATATTGGAAGGATAATTAAATCTGCAAGTCTTGATTTGACGAACAAATCAAGTTCAGGAATTTTACAGATTCCCGTTGGTGATTTAGCTAAAGGAATTTATTTTATGAAAATAAATTCTGAAGATAATCTCAGTAAGATAAGAAAATTGTTATTCAAATAATAACGTCTTTTAGATAATGAATTTGCTTACAAAAAAATACTTTCATTTCTTCCTTCTGGTTCCGATAAACCTATTATTATGTTTTAATAGTTTCGCACAATTTAATTTTGATACCTGGGTTAATGGAGCAACCAGCGGAACGATCAATAATGGAAGCTGCAGCATGGCTGTAAGTATTAGCGGGTCTAACTTTAACCCTTCATCTCCAAGATATAATAATGGTATAATTGGCACAGGAAATGGTAATGGATTGTCATTAGATCACAACTGGACCAATACTTCTACCTCAACTACAGTTACTCTTACTTTTACCCCGGCAAATGTAAATCCTACTTTCAAAATTGAAGATATTAACCGTAATAATCCGTGTGGTGCTTTTTGCTCAGCAGCGTGGACAGACCAGGTAGTGGTTACAGCCGGAGCAGGGAGAACGATAACAGCTACAAGACAGATTGCTGCTGAGCAAACCATTTCAGGAAATGGAACAGCGACTGTTACCGTTACGGGAAATTCTGTTTGCGGAGGCTTAAACGGCAGAGTGGATTATGCTATAACCGGAAGCGTTAGTACTTTGACTATTACCTATCGTTCCGGTTCAAGTGTTGACAGAACCACATTTTCAGGCTCTCCCAATTTATGTCCTACAGGGCTGGCAAATTGTAATTCCCTTCGTGGTGCATGCGCAGATCCGGGCAGACAGTATATAACTATAGGAAGTGTCGGTAGCGGTTGTACTTTATTGCCGGTAGAATTAACCAGCTTTACTGTAAAATGCTCAGAAAATTATACAATCTTAAACTGGACAACAGCATCTGAATCTGATAACAGTCACTTTGAAATTGAAAAATCAGCCGATGCCCTTGCATGGAGAAAAATTGGAGAAGCAAGAGGTGCCGGAAATTCCAGTCAACTTATTGATTATGAATTTACGGATGCGGAGAATAATACAAGAGAAGTGTATTACCGTTTAAAACAAGTCGACCACAATGGAACATTTTCCTATTCTGAAATCATCAGTAAAGAATGTAACCAATCAACTCAGCCTGCTTTTAATATCTATCCAAATCCTGTTACGGAAACCATTTTTATTCAATATGAATTTGAAGAAAGTCAGGGTTTGTTATTCTTTAATCTTTTTGATGATATCGGGAGGATAATAAAATCTGCCAGTTTTGATTTGACTAACAAATCAAGTTCAGGAATATTACAGATTCCCGTTGGTGATTTAGCAAATGGAATTTATTTTATGAAAATAAATTCTGAACATAATCTTTATGAAACAAGAAAATTAGTATTCAAATAAAAACTTAATCGTCCGAAATATTAAATATAATCGGTTTTACTTGCCTTTGCGTTTACGTTCGTTTTCATCTAAATAGATTTTACGAATACGAATCGACTTAGGCGTTAATTCCACATACTCATCACCTTGGATATACTCTAATGCTTCTTCCAGTGAGAACTTAGTAACCGGAATTAATTTCGCTTTATCATCTGTACCGGAAGCACGTACGTTGGTCAATTGTTTTTTAATCGTAACGTTTACTACTAAATCATCCTGACGAGAGTTTTCGCCAATCACCATTCCACCATACACCTGATCACCTGATTCTACGAAGAAACGACCTCTGTCCTGTAATTTATCCAAAGAGTAAGCAATTGCTTCACCCGTTTCTTTAGAAATCATAGAACCATTAATACGTCCTTGAATTTCACCTTTATGTCTGTCATACTTAATGAATCGGTGTGCCATTACTGCCTGACCGGACGTCGCCGTAATCATCTCTGTTCTCAAACCTATTAAACCACGTGATGGTATTTCAAAATCCATGATGGTTCTGTTGCCTTTCAAAATCATGTTTTTCATATCACCTTTTCTCTTGGTAATCATCTCAATGGCAGTACCGGCTTTTTCTTCCGGTAAATCAATGGTTAATTCTTCCATTGGCTCACATTTGTGACCATCAATTTCTTTGAAGATTACCTGAGGTTGACCAACTTGTAACTCATATCCTTCGCGACGCATGGTTTCAATCAACACAGATAAATGTAACACACCACGACCAAACACTAAGAATGAATCGGCTGTTTCACCTTGTTGTACACGTAAGGCTAAGTTTTTTTCCAGCTCTTTATGTAATCTGTCTTTAATATGTCGTGAAGTCACAAATTTTCCTTCTTTGCCAAAAAACGGAGAATCGTTAATGGTAAATAACATACTCATCGTTGGCTCATCTATTGAAATGGCAGCCATTGGTTCCGGATTTTCAATATCAGCTAATGTGTCGCCAATTTCAAATCCATCTATACCAACAATTGCACAAATTTCACCTGCAGGTACTTCTTCCACTTTAATTTTTGCCATACCTTCAAATAACATCAGGTCTTTGATACGTGAACGTACTATTGTACCGTCACGTTTAATTAATGCAACCGGCATATTTGTTTTCAACGTTCCGCGAAACACACGACCTACCGCAATACGACCTACGAAAGAAGAATAATCTAACGAAGTGATTTGCATTTGTGCCGTACCTTCTGCAATCTTTGGTGGTGGAATATGTTCGATAATACAATCTAATAAATCAACCACATTAGTTTTAGGTTGTTTATAATCTGTGCTCATCCAGCCATTTTTAGCTGAACCATATATTGTTGGAAAATCCAATTGCTCTTCCGTTGCATCCAACTGGAACATCAAATCAAATACTTTTTCGTGTACTTCATCCGGTGTACAGTTTTCTTTATCTACTTTATTGATAACGACAATCGGTTTCAAACCTAATTGTAATGCTTTTTGTAATACGAAACGCGTTTGCGGCATCGGACCTTCAAAGGCATCCACCAGCAGTAAAACACCGTCGGACATCTTCAAAACCCGTTCTACCTCACCACCGAAATCCGCGTGACCCGGTGTATCAATAATATTTATTTTATAGTCTTTGTATTTTACAGCTGCATTCTTTGCAGTAATCGTGATACCACGCTCACGCTCTAATTCGTTGTTGTCCATGATTAAAACACCGGTGTTCTCATGCTCTGAGAATGTTTTGCATTCCCATAGAATTTTATCTACTAAAGTGGTTTTACCGTGGTCAACGTGCGCGATAATCGCAATATTTCTGATTTTTTGCATAAAAGGAATTGATTAAATTTCGAGGTGCAAAGGTACGTCTTTAAAGACGCTTTTACTAACAATACACTTATTCACAATAATTTTTTGACTTTTAATTTCAAAGTTTTAACTTTATAGTAATGTGCGACACCTTTATTCATATCCCGTCTTCAACAACAGCATCCGTAATATTTGGCAAAAACAGCGACAGAGAACCCAATGAGGCTCAGCAAATTGTATGTTATCCTGAAAAAACAAGAGAAAAGAACACAATAAGAACCACGTTCATAGAGGTGGAACATCCCCGGGAGACCTGCGAGGTGATTTTGAGTAAACCTTTTCAAATGTGGGGTGCTGAAATGGGATGTAACGAATTTGGCGTCTGTATCGGAAATGAAGCCGTTTTTACCAAAATACAATTTGACAAGAAAAATATCGGATTAACCGGAATGGATTTGTTACGCTTAAGTCTTGAAATATCCAAAACGGCTGAAGAAGGATTAAACAACATTATCTATTATCTGGAAAAATACGGACAAGATGCTTGCGGCGGTTATACAGATAAAAATTTTTATTATCACAACAGTTTCATTATTGCAGATAAAAACGAAGGATATGTTTTAGAAACAGCCGGAAAATATTGGGTATATGAAAAAGTAAAAGGTTATCGCGCTATTTCCAACGGATTAAGCATTGAAGAAAAATATGATGGAATCAGTAAAAATGCAATTGACTTTGCTCGTCAGAAAAACTGGACTAAAAATAATGAATCGTTTAATTTTAAAAAAGCATATAGTCAATGGCTGATGCCCAAATTAGCCGCTTGTGAATTCAGAAGAACCAATAATGAACAAAAGGGAAAATCATTTTCGAATTTTAACGTTGAAAATGCCTTTCAAATACTTCGTTCACACAGTGGAGATAATTTTTTACCGGAAAAAGGAACTACTCAATCTATGTGCATGCATGCTTCCGGATTATTTACACCACATCAAACGACGGGCTCTATGGTCGTCGAATTAAGAAAAGAAAAACCGGCAACAATTTGGCTAACCGGAACTTCAACACCATGCATTAGCTTGTTCAAACCATTTTATTTTGGTAATGATGTTTTACAAAAAAATAATTTTATTTCTCCAACTGCAACTTATGATAATTCATATTGGTGGCAATGGGAAGCCTTTCACAGGAATTTTATTCATTTAAATTACCAGATGAAAATAACAGCCTTCACATCCGAAAGATTAACCATTGAAAATTATTTTTTGGAGGAGGATGAACAATTAATATCTGGAAGTTCAGATAAAACTGCATTAGCTGAACTTTCTTCAAATTCGCTCAGAGATTCTGAAGATTTCCTGGATAGATGGAAAAGTAAGATCACGCATTCAAAAAAAATCGGGCATTTTTTATACGATGCTTTCTGGAACAGGCAAAATAAAAAAGCAGGCCTCTTGAAAAACAAGCAACTAAAATTATCCGCATTGATGCTTTTCCTGTTTTGGTTTTCGTTTTCAGGCTTTGCAAAAACAACAGACAAATACCATTCATTCGCCCTGCAATATGATTCACTGCAAGTCCCTTCCGTGAATTACGGGCTCGGACACTTCAGCATACAATGGAACAGCAGGAAGGGTATTCTCTCTCTTGTTAACACTCAACAGCCAGGCAAAATACTATGGCAAAATGCAGCAGGTACAGGATTCTGCGGAGCAGCGCAGGGGAATATGGATATCCGCGAAAAAAGAGGCTCCTTCCTAATTAAAGATAAAAAAAAATCAGTTACAACTATCCAGGAAATAAATTCCATAAGCGGTAACGATAGTATGGTTTCTGTACGTGGGTATTTCCTGTCAGGAAAGCAATCTGTTTCTTACCAGCTTTCATTTTCTCTTCGATCCGAAAATCAATTACACATCCGGCTTTTCGCTTCCGATAAAAAATATGATCGACTTTACCTTTCAAACCACAGCAGTATCAGTGAGCATTTCTTCGGATTAGGTGAACAGCCGACACATCTCGATCACAAAGGCAATCGCATACCGGTACTGGTGCAGGAACAAGGGATTGGCAGAGGTGATATGTACACGGATAAACCCGTGCTGGACATGATAGTGCACAGTCTCCTGGGAGCATCTGCAGGAAATGATTATACTTCCTATAAACCTGTTCCTCATTACATCTCTTCGCTTTCTAATTCTATATACCTCGAGAATACGGAATATTCGGAATTTGATTTTACACAAAAAGATAAAATTCAGATTGAGGTTTTTTCAGATACACTTCAAGCCAATATCATTTTCGCAAAAAAGCCATTGGATGCCATTGAAGAATATACCTTATTCAGCGGACGAATGCAGCCATTGCCCAACTGGATTCAGCAGGGCGCCGTGATCGGCATGCAGGGCGGAACGGAAAAAGTTTACGAGGTCTGGAAGACCCTGGAAAAAGCCGGCACTCCGATCTCCGCATTCTGGCTGCAGGATTGGGTCGGGCAGCGGATCACACGTTTCGGGAAACAATTATGGTGGAACTGGGAACTAGACGATTCACATTATCCCAACTGGAATAAACTTCTCGACAGCCTGCATCATAAGGGCATTAATGTAATGGGCTATATCAATCCTTATCTTGTAGAATTAGCTGGACAGAAAGAAAAGTTCAAACGCGACATGTACAAAGAAGCACTAACTCATCACTACCTGGTCTGCAATAAAGATGGCGATCCTTACCAGGTAAACATGGGTGCTTTTAAGGCTTCAGTAACCGACCTCAGTGATACCTCTTGTGTACGCTGGATGAAAGACATCATCCGGAAAGAATTGCTGGGAAAAGGACTGAGCGGGTGGATGGCAGATTTCGGAGAAGCCCTTCCTTTCGATATCACCTTACATAGCGGAGAGGATCCCGCTTCCTATCACCAGAAATATCCAGAAGCATGGGCTAAGCTTAACCGTGAAGTTATACAGGAAGCAGGACGAGAAGATAGCATAGTGTTCTTTTCGAGAAGCGGCTTTTCAAAAAGCCCGGGATACAGCACCTTATTCTGGCAAGGCGATCAGCTCACAGGCTGGGGAGAAAACGACGGGCTTCCTTCATCTGTAACAGGATTGTTGAGCTCGGGATTGTCTGGCTTTTCTTTAAATCACAGCGACATAGGCGGCTATACTTCGATTGGAGTGTCAGGGATCTCCATCCTGAAAAGAAGCCGGGAATTATTATACCGTTGGATGGAAATGGCAGCATTTACGCCTGTTTACAGAACACATGAAGGATTAGGTCCGGAAAAAAATTATCAGGTATATCAGGATACAGCGACTGCAAAACATTTTGCACGCAATGCAAAAATTTATCGTGCATGGCTTTTTTACAGAAAACAATTGATGGAAGAAGCGGCACAAAAAGGCTATCCTATCTGCCGTCCGTTATTTTTAGATTTTCCAAACGATGTAAATACTTACAGTTTATCCACCCAGTTCATGGTCGGCTCTGAATTATTGGTGGCACCTGTCCTTGATCAGAATAAAACAACGGTCAATGTCTATTTACCAAACGGAACCTGGGTAAATATCTGGACGAATCAAGTAGTAAACAGTACAGGCCAAAATTTTAGTGTTACAGGTTTGTCAGACAGAGCAGCCGTTTTTTACAAACAAGATTCTGCAGTTGGATTACAATTCAAACAGAATTTAATGAATGAAGGAATCAACTAAAGATTTATAATGGAAACTATTCAAACAGATGTGGTCATTATCGGTGCAGGCTATGCAGGCATTGCAGCTGCCAGGAAATTGCAGGATGCCGGAAAATCATTTATTGTTGCTGAAGCACGTGACCGGATTGGAGGCAGAGTAAATACAGAAACACTGGCTTGCGGTGCCACCGTAGATTTAGGTGCTCAATGGATAGGACCCACGCAACACCATATCTGGAAATGGGCCAAAGAAACAAATACCGAAACATACGATTGTTATGATACCGGAAAAAATATACTGGCATGGAAAAATAAAATTTCTACCTACAAAGGCACTATTCCAAAAATTGATCCCATTTCTTTAATTGATTTGGGAATAGCGATAGAACGCATCAACAAACTCTGCAAACAAATTCCATTGGATGCTCCGTGGACGCATCCGAAAGCACTGGAATATGACTCCATGACCTTGCATACCTGGATAGAGAAAAATATGTACACCAAAAAGGCAAAACACCTTTTTAATATCGGTGTGGAAACCGTTTTTGCAGCCGGTGCACACGAGATTTCTTTTCTGCATGCCTTGTTTTACTGCCACAGCGGCGACAATATGGAAGCCCTGATTTCCATTGCCAACGGTGCACAACAAACACTGATAAAAGGTGGCACACAAGGAATATTGCAAAAAATAGCGACACCTTTTCTGGATAAAATTTATTTAAACAATCCTGTCTTAAAAATCAATCAGGAAGAAAATGGTATAACTGTTGAATCGGAAAAACTAAGCATCCATGCAAAAAAATGTATTTCCACTATTCCTCCTGCATTACTAAATACGATACGTTTCAATCCGATTTTACCGCAACGCAAAGCACAATTGCTGCAACGTGTGCCGATGGGCGCTGCCATGAAATGTTTCTGTATTTATAAAACTCCGTTCTGGCGTAAAAAGGGATTTTCCGGACAAATTGTAAGTGATACCTTGCCGGTAAGAGTAACCTTTGACTGCACCAATAAAGACGATGATTTCGGCGTATTACTGGTTTTTGTGGAAGGTCATAACGCCAGAGATTTCATCGAACAGCCGGAAGCGGAACGTAAAAAGAAAATCTTGAACCAACTTATCGGATATTTCGGCGAAGAGGCAAGAAATATACTGGAGTACAAAGATAAATGCTGGACAGAAGAAGAATTCAGTCGCGGTTGCTATGCAGGAAATATGCCAACCGGTGTGCTCACGCAGTTTGGTAAAACACTACGCGAACCTTTCCAGCATCTCCATTTTGCCGGAACAGAAACCGCCATGCGCTGGAACGGCTACATGGACGGCGCCATGGAAAGCGGTTTTAGAGCAGTAGATGAAGTGTTAAAAACTTTATCTTAAGTTTCTTTTCACTTTCCATCTAAACTTTGATAAGTTTATGACGTTATTTACACCATGACTGCCAAACCACTGCCGAAAATTGCCGAAGAGGAAATTACCCATATCAACGTTTATGGCGCGAAAGTCCATAATCTGAAAAATGTGGACGTGCACATTCCTCGTAATCAGTTTGTAGTGATTACAGGTTTAAGCGGCAGCGGAAAATCATCTTTAGCCTTTGATACCATTTATGCGGAAGGACAACGCCGTTACATGGAGAGTTTCGGTTCGTACGCGCGTCAGTTTTTAGGCAGCATGGAACGACCGGACGTAGAAAAAATCTCCGGACTTTCTCCAGTTATTTCTATTGAACAAAAAACAACCAACCGTAATCCAAGAAGTACCGTTGGAACGACGACAGAAATTTATGACTTTCTGCGTTTATTGTATGCAAGAATCGGTGAAGCTTATTCTTACAACACCGGTGAAAAAATGGTGCGTTTTTCCGAAGAACAAATCATTGACGATATTCTTAAGAAATTCAACGATAAGAAGATATCCATTTTAGCGCCCTTAGTGCGTGGAAGAAAAGGACATTACCGCGAACTATTTGAAGACGTTAGGAAACAAGGTTACTTGCGTGTTCGCGTAGATGGAGACACGCAGGAAATTCAACCGAAGATGCAAGTAGACCGCTACAAAATCCACGACATCGAAGTAGTGATTGACAGAATAAAGGTTGACAAAAAAGACGTGCAGCGTCTGCGTGAATCCGTTGCTAAAGCACTGAAAGAAGGAAAAGGATTATTGTTTATAGAAAATCTGGAGAACGGCAAAGTCGCTACTTACAGCAAAACATTGATGTGTACCACCACAGGTATTTCGTACGAAGAGCCATCGCCGAATACGTTTTCCTTCAACTCACCTTATGGTGCTTGTCCTTATTGTAAAGGACTTGGTGTGGTAAAAGAACCGGATTTATTAAAAATCATTCCGGATAAAACAAAGAATATAATAGACGGTGCTATTGTTCCGTTGGGCGAATACAAAGACAATTACACCTTTAAACTCATCAAACAAATTCTTACAGCGTACAAACAAAACATCAATCATCCGATTGAAAAAATTTCCAAAGAAGCTATGGATTTTATTTTGTTTGGCAGTGAAGAAAAAGTGGATGTGAATCTGGATTTCGACAAAAAAAATAAATCCTATGCCATTCAATTTGATGGTGTGGTGAATCAGATAAAAAAATCTTTGGAAGACAGCTCTTCCGATGCACTGCAAAACTGGGCGGAAAATTATGTGAGTGAAGTGGATTGCCCGGAATGCCATGGTGCACGACTGAAAAAAGAATCTTTATGGTTTAAGCTCGACAATCAAAACATCAGCGAAATTGCCCGTTTTGATTTGAATGAATTAGATGTTTGGGTAAAATCTTTAGATAAGAAATTAAGCAAAAATCAGAATATCATTGCAAAAGATATTTTGAAAGAATTGCAGGACAGAATTGGATTTTTATTGAATGTTGGATTGAATTATTTATCGCTGAATCGTCCAACCGGCTCCTTGTCCGGCGGTGAATCGCAGCGCATTCGTTTGGCCACGCAAATCGGTTCCGAGCTGCAAGGTATTACGTATATTCTAGATGAACCGAGCATCGGTTTGCATCAGCGCGACAACCACAGACTGATCAATGCACTGCGCAATTTAGCTGATATCGGCAACACGGTTTTAGTGGTAGAACACGATAAAGACATCATGCTGGCATCGGATTACATAATCGACATGGGTCCGCGCGCCGGTGCACATGGCGGTGAAATTGTAGCGCAAGGCACACCGAAAGAATTTTTAAAATTAAATACTACTACTTCAAAATACTTAGCCAATAAAATTTCTATTGAGATTCCTAAGAAACGCAGAAAAGGAAACGGACATTCGTTGAAACTGAAAGGTGCGAGCGGCAACAATTTAAAAAACGTGAATCTCGAAATTCCACTAGGCACCTTTACCTGCATTACCGGTGTTTCCGGTTCCGGAAAATCCACGCTGATAAATGAAACTCTGTATCCGATTTTAAACCAGCATATCTACCGTTCGCCGTTTAATCCAATGCCATATAATAGCATTGATGGATTAGAATTTGTTGATAAAGTAATTGAAATAGACCAATCGCCGATTGGCAGAACGCCGCGCAGCAATCCTGCAACCTACGTAAAAATGTTTGACGCTATCAGGAACTTATATGCAAATATTCCGGAAGCAAAAATCCGTGGCTATAAAGTTGGACGGTTTTCTTTTAATGTAATTGGTGGTCGCTGTGAAGAATGTCAGGGTGGCGGTATGAAACTGATAGAAATGAATTTCTTGCCGGATGTCTATGTGGAATGCCCGAAATGCCTGGGCAAGCGATACAACCGCGAGACGCTGGATATTAAATACAAAGGCAAATCTATTTACGATGTACTGGATATGTCGATTGAAGATGCAGCGCATTTCTTTGAGCATATACCCTCTATTTACAACAAAGTGAAAACACTGAATGACGTAGGTTTGGGTTATGTTCGTTTAGGACAAGCTGCAACAACCTTAAGCGGCGGTGAAGCGCAACGTGTAAAACTTTCAGAAGAATTGAGCAAACGCGATACCGGAAAAACGATTTATATTTTAGACGAACCAACCACAGGTTTACATTTCGAAGACATACGCGTGTTGCTGAATGTGCTGCAAAAGCTAGCAGACAAAGGGAATACCGTAGTGGTGATTGAACACAATTTAGATGTGGTGAAAGTGGCCGATTATATTGTAGACTTAGGTCCGGAAGGCGGACGCGGCGGCGGCGAAATTGTGGCCATAGGCACACCGGAAGAAGTGGCGAAAAACAAAAAAAGTATTACCGGGCAATTCTTGAAAGAGGAATTGAAATAATTAGCTGATGAGCTGATGAGATAATTAGCTAATGAAAAAGAAGAACCGATAATGAGCGCGTCATTTCGAGTGAGGAACGAGCGAGAAATCCCGAAAACAATATGTAAAGTAATTTGGTCTATCTAATTCTTATAGAGATATCTCACTGCGTTCGATATGACGGTGCTCACTTTTGAAATGCAATTATTCTTACTGAAAATAATTTACTATTTTTAGTTTTAAATGAAACTCTATTTTTCCATCATATTATTTTTTATAGCTCAATTATTGGTGGCCAACGAAGCACCAAAAATTGAAGGCATCTGGACATGCAGCGATAAAGACTGCAAGGTGGAAATTATAAAAAATGGCAACACTTACGAAGCCAAATTATTGTGGGCACGAAAAGAAATAGACGAAAAAGGAAATCCAAAATTAGATATAAAAAATCCGGATCCGGCAAAAAGAAACTTACCGATTATTGGCGGCAAAACGTTGTGGAATGCAACCTACAATTCCGGCACCGGCTATTTTGAAGAGGCCACCGCCTACAGAAACGGCAGATACTTTTGCGGTAAATTTAAACTAAACACCAACGGCACACTCAGTATAGTTGGGTATAATTGTACTTTTAAATTTCTAAAATTTTCGGAGACCTGGACAAGAGTGAAGTAAAATTAATCCTACTCCTTCACAAACTTCTGCACTGAAAAGGACTGTTCCGTTTCAACAGATAACAAATAAATGCCGGCGGGCAATTGCTGAATGGGAATTTCTATCAAGGACGAACTAAGCAAGGTTTTGTCTAAATACATTTCTTTACCGCTTACATCCACAATTTTTATCTGCTGAATTTTCTCTAATCCGTATTTCTGGTTCCATTCCAGTTGTATTTTATCCTGCGCTGGATTCGGATATACCGTCACCAGATCATTCAGCACCCGTACATTATTGACACCTGAGATAATGCTGTTATTCTTCACGGTGTGGCAGGCTATCGTGGTGTTGTCTTCATCTATGATACACAACTGCACGGAATCGTTGCCAAACACTTCCATTTTACCAAAGGCATTTTTAATGTTGTTGTTGCCGATGCCTAAACCGCCTTTATTCCACAACCATTTATTCAAATCAAAACCAATCTGGCGCAACACTTCATTAAACTGAAAATACAATTCCGTAGAACTCACACTCAGTCCGCTGGCATTCATTTCTGGCAAGCCGGCATTCGTTCCGTCGTCAATGGCACAGCCGTGTGTATCGCCACTAATCACCATCACGTTTTTAATGTTGTTGCTCTTGATATAATTCAGAATTTTTTCGCGCTCGTAGGCATACGCACCAAAGTAATCCGAAAAACTATACGATAAACGGAAACCCGTTCCGGGATAACCTGCAATATTAAACTGCATGCCTTGTATCAGCAAAGGCAGTTCCACCAATGGCTGTATGTTTCGGTTAAAAGGCACACCGGAAACAATGAATTTCCACGTTGCGGTAGAATTTCTCAACCCACTCAATAGCCAGTCCAACTGCGGCTGGTTTAACATAGATTGCGTCGGACTGTTTCCGTTGAACGTCCATAAATTTGAACCTGCATTGTATTTTAAATTGTTCCAGCCACCGGTATTACAGCTGCGAACGTCTATCATAAAAAATTCGCAATTGCCCACCTTAAATGCATGATAGTAACCGTCGGTATCATTCACCATCGGATAACCCGGAAAAAATTGCTTATAACCACTTAAACAATTGGTACGCATTTGTTGCGTGCGCGGAATCAAATCGAAATAATTAATCAGCTTTCCGTTTTCGTATCTTACCTGTGCGCCGCCGCCTTTAAAATATTTTGAATTGCCCCAGGTATCATCGTCATCCGGCATATAGGCTATCGGAATTTTCTTCAGCATATCTTCGCATATCGGTTCAGAGTTTCGTCTGCGCCAGGCCAGTTCAATGGCACTCCATTCCTGCGGATAGCCAAGTATACCTGGAATCTGATACGCCGGATAGGTGAAATCGCCGGTATGAATAAACAAATCGGGTTTGTGTGTCGGCATCACATCAAACACTTTCATGTTCTCCGTTTCCTGACAGGAACCTGTTACAAACACCAAATGTTCTGCTGCGCCAACTGTCGGAAAAGTTTTAAATTGACCTTTTGTACTTTGTACAACACCATTGATACGGTAACGAAAATAATACGCAGAAGTAGGAAGCAGTGAGGTGAGATTCACAATCTTCGTATTGTCCAGTGCAGCATCTGTAGCCGTGCTGATTGATTGAAAAGTGGTAAACAAAGAGTCTGTACTGTATTCCAGCACAAAATCGGTCGCCACATTCGTTCTGATATAGATACGTGCATCGTTTGCGGTGATGCCACCAATCATAGGTCCATGCGTAATGTTTTGTGCAAATGTCGCCGAAGTAAACAAGCAAAACAATACCAATATCTTAATTTTCATTAGATGCATATCTAAAAATACAAAAAACCATTAATGATTTATAAAGAAAATACATAACACATAAAATATTCACAGAAATTCAATTATAACAACATAACGCTAAAATATACCTAAGATAAGTTCTTCAAATGACACACCTAATTATCTTATGCAAAGGAAAGTTGGCAGTGATTGCCGTTAAATTTAACCAACTAAAAAAACACAACTATGGTCGCTGCACCTCCTAAATTAAAAGTTCGCAATGTGCATTTCAATTTCGATAAAGTGCCAAAGCACTGGATACTCGACAGTTCTATTGCCACCAATTTTGTGAATAGCATGCATATAGTATTTCCGGAAGGTGAGAAATTTTTCGTGCGCAGTGTGCGAAGATTTGCCAAAGATGTCAAAAATGAAAATCTCAAAAAAGAAATAAACAGTTTTTGCGGACAGGAAGGCGTGCACGCACGCGAGCATCAGCGTTTCTGGGAAGTGATGGAAGAACAGGGGTTGAAACCTGACTGGTTTGCCAACTTTTTAAAGACAACTGCTTTTTCCGGAAAATACAGCTACGAAAATGTAAGTAAAATTTTACTGAATAGATTACAACCGAATTTAGGCGATAAATTTGCATTATCTGTAACTACCGCTTTGGAACACTATACCGCCATTATGGCCAATGCATTATTTTACGAACCAATGGCCACCAATAAAAATATTGCGCCGCAAATGCTGGAATTGCTGCATTGGCATGCATCGGAAGAAATTGAACACAAAGCGGTTTGTTTTGATGTGCTGAAAGAAGTAGATGACAGTTATATTTTGAGAGTTTCCGGCATGGGAATGGCAACCATTTTATTGTGGGGCTATCTGGGTATCGGACAAATTTATTTCATCTCTCAGGACAAAGATAAAAGCATTATAAAAATGCCGATTGAAACCTTTTTATTATTCAAAACAGTCATTTTTGGTGAGATTGGCAAAAACTTATCCAAACATTTACTGAGCTACTTTAAACGCGATTTTCATCCGGATGATATCGACGACAGGCATCTGATTGAAAAGTTCTTTAAGGACAAATCTTACGCCTAACACTTGCGTTTTGGTACAGGATTTGATAACTTTATGATATGAAAAATCTGTTGATCATTCTTGCCACGTTGTTATCGGCTTCCTGTATACAATTACCCAATGCCGGAACTGGCAACGACACTCAGCGTATAAAAGCAAAAGTAATTCGCATTACCTGTGCTACTACAGTCATTCAGGTGTTGGATCCAGCACATTATAATCTGGGTAAAACCTGGACTATCGAAGGCACAACAAATACCTATGAACACGTTGCCGTTGTTTCCAATAAATGTGAATTTCCGGCAACCTTAAAGGAAGGTGATGAATTCTATTTCAAACAAATCAGCGAAACGACGCAAGCAACGATTGTGCAGTTTGCATGATGTACGATTTTCCACCTTCTAAAGGTATCTATCTGCGTGTAGTAAATTAATCTTCTTTATTCTTGAAATACTTTACGTGTATTTTCAACCAAACCGCTCTGGAAAGTCTGACGATATAAGGAGCCGCAACCACCAGCATGATGGCACAGGCAGAAATATAATACATGGCATTATCAAGAAATTTTTCGCGACTGAAATTAAAGGCAGTATAAATCGGCAACAACATCAGACACATCGCACTGGTGATAATATAACTCATATACATACCACCGTGGTAAAATCCGGGTTCTACTTCAAAATCTTCCTTGCAGTACTCACAATGCTCATTCATATCCAACACACTGTTTAGTACATATGGATTGGTATTTTTAAACAAACTTCCTTTTCCGCAAGTCGGACATCTCAGAAAGAAAATACTTTTTCTACTTTTTACTGGCATACTTATGTTATTCATCTTAATTTTTTTCTACCTGAAAAAACAATTCAGCACCGGCTCTCGGCTTTACAGATTCTGCACAAGGCTCCATAGTCAGTATGACAAACTGCTTTCCAAGCAACTGTGTATACTCATCTTTGCAACCTCCGAATGGCGGACCTTTTTCAAATTCCTTATCGAATAACAATCCGGCTAACTTTCCGTTTTCATTGAGTAAGGTATGCATCTTTGTGACATATGCTTCTCTTTTGTTTTTATCCAGCGCGCAAAAGAACGTTTGTTCTATAATATAATCGTATTGACCACTGTGTTTAAAGAAATCTCCGCAAATAACCGTTAGTTGATTGCCTGCAAATGCAGAAAACTTTTCCAATAGTTGTTTTACTAATGTTGGTGCAATATCAATTACGGTTACGTTGGTAAAACCGTTGTTTAATAAATATTCCGCTTCATAGGCATTTCCACAGCCAGGAATCAAAACGGATGTATGTTTATCACTGATTCCATCAATATAGATTTTTAAAGGAGGTGAAACGGCTTGTAAATCCCATGCGGTTTCATTGGCTTTCCAGCGTTCGTCCCAAAAATTAGCATCTAAAAAATCAGGTGTATTGTCTTTTCTGGCGTCTAGTTCACTCATATTATTTCAACGGTCGTGTTGTAATTTTGTCGTAAATTTACACATTGTAGTTTGTTTCTTTTGTAATTTATGTTACACAACCAATTTTTTCACGCAATAGGACTAATGAGTGGCAGTTCCCTGGATGGACTGGATATCTGTTATGTACGATTTAAGGTTGGTAATTCAAGCTTTGAATATGAGATTTTACAAGCTGACTGTATTGAGTACAGCAACGAATTCAGAGTACGATTGCGTACTGCTCCGAATTTATCTGCATTTGAATTTGCAAAACTGCATACGGAAGCAGGCAACTTTTTTGGAAAACTCACCAAAAATTTCATTCAAAAGAATAAGATAGAAAACCTTGATTTTATTTGTTCGCATGGTCAAACCATTTTCCATCAACCAATATCAGGATTTACCAGCCAGATTGGCTGTGGCGCGCAAATTGCAGCTCAAACCAACTGCAAAGTGATTTGCGATTTACGAACCAGTGATATTGCAAATGGCGGACAAGGCGCGCCGATTGTACCTGTTGCAGAGCAATATTTATTTTCAGATTACAAAGTATTTTTGAATATCGGTGGTATTGCTAATATCTCCTTTCGAAACCCTAATTCCCTAAAGGGAATTACTGAAGGCGAAGAAATTATTGCTTATGATATTTGTGCAGCCAATACGGTATTGAATTATTTAGCAAAACAAAAAGGGTTGGATTATGATAAAGATGGAAAATTAGCACGATGCGGTGCTATTATTCCTGATTTATTAATCAACTTAAATGAGATTAATTTCTGTAAAGAAAGTGCACCAAAATCTTTAGGCAGCGAACATATTTACGAAGACTGGATTCCTTTATTTGACAACTACGATGATTCCATTGAAGATAAATTAGCCACCATGGTTGAACATATTGCGATGCAGGTGAGTGAGTCCATAGTCCATAGTCTACAGTCAGCAGAAAAAAACAACAACAGAATCGGTGGCCTATCAACCATCGACCATCGGCTATTAATTACTGGTGGTGGCGCACTCAATACATTTTTAATCGAACGCATTCAACAGCACACCAAACTACAGGTTGTAGTACCAGATGTTTTAACTGTGCAACACAAGGAAGCCTTAGCAATGGCATTTATTGGCTTACTGCGCATTTTAGAAATACCAAATTGCTTAGCTTCTGTAACCGGTGCAAAAAAAGATGCGGCTGGCGGCGCTGTGTATTTGCCTTAACAAAATAATAGCATATAACTTATAACTAATAACCAATAACTTTACACCATGATTCTCGTTACAGGTGCATCCGGTTTTTTAGGAAGTGAATTGGTAAAACAACTGGTTGCCAATGGCGAATCTGTACGAATTCTCGTTCGACCTTCATCTGATATTTCGCATCTCGCTTCCATAAAAGATAAAATAGAAATTATGGAAGGCGATATCCTGGATGTTCCATCTCTGGAAATTGCCATGGACGGCATAGAAAAAATTTATCATTCCGCTGCCGTTATCGGCTATGACGATTCTTTTTACGACAGCATGTACAAATGCAATATCGAAGGCACCGCCAATGTAGTGAACGTTGCCTTGACAAAAGGCATCAAAAAGCTGCTGCATGTCAGTTCCATTGCCGCTATTGGCGGCAAGCCGAATGACCTTATTACAGAAGAAACGAAGTGGGAAAAAAATAAATGGACCACGCATTACGGTATCACCAAAATGCTGGCAGAACGCGAAGTATGGCGCGCAGAACAGGAAGGTCTGGAAGTAGTGGTAGTGAATCCTGGAATTATTTTAGGCAGCAGCAGTAGTGAAAATAAAGCTACGGTGCGCGTTTTTAAAAGAATTGCTTCCGGAAAAATGCCTTTTTATTCGAATGGCACCAATGGTTTTATTGATGTCAGAGATGTGGCAAGAATTAGCATTCAACTCATGAACAGCCAAATACATTCCGAACGATTTATTCTGATCAACCAAAACCTTTCCTTTAAAGATTATTTTGAACGTATTGCTAAACGATTAAATGTGCAGCCACCCAAAAAAGCGCTAAACAAAACACTAGGCAATGTGTTTCTTTTTGCAGACTGGATGGCATCAAAACTAAGCAGACGCAAGCGTAGTTTTACAAAAGAAATATTCAAGGTTTCCATGGAACATTTTGAATATTCAAATGAAAAAATTAAACGGCAGTTGGATTATACTTTTATTCCATTTGATGAAACAATCGACAATATAGCGCAACAACTTAAATAAAATGGACGAAGCAAAAAGAAAGAAAACACTCGGCATCTGGTTTATTATTGGCGTTGGCATGCTGTTGGGACAAATTATTTTAGGTGGCATCACTCGCTTAACCGGCAGCGGTTTATCTATTACTGAATGGAAAGCAATATTAGGCTTTCTGCCGCCACTAAATGAGCAAGACTGGAATCTAGCATTTATCAAATATCAGCAATTCGATCAGTTTAAATTAGTTAATACGTCAATGACAATTACAGAATTTAAATGGATATTTTTCTGGGAATGGTTTCATCGTTTGTGGGCGCGATTGATTGCATTAGCAGCTATTATTCCTTTGATTTATTTTATCATTAAAAAGATAGTTTTCAAAGAAGACATCATTAAAATATTGATTGCCATATTGCTGGGTGCTGTTGCCGGAACGGTTGGCTGGATAATGGTACAAAGTGGCTTGAAAGAAAATACTGTTTTGGTCAATCCTGTAAATCTGATGTCGCATATTTTGGTGGCAACCCTCATTGTTGCCTATGTGTTCCGTGTTGGAATAGAATATTTATATCCAAAACAAGAGTCGGCTTTTGATAAAAAAAGCAGAATCTGGTTTAGCGTTTTAATCGTGTTGATTTTTATTCAAATCGGATTAGGTGCTTTGGTTGCTGGATCAAAAGCGGCGTTGGTTTGCACTACATTTCCATTGATGAACGGGCACTACTATCCATCGGAAATTAATTTCTCCATTGCCGGCAATTATGAATTTTCTGTTAAGTTACTGATACAGTTTCTGCACAGAAATCTGGCTTATTTTATTTTCATTTTTGTGCTTTTATTATTTTTCAAAACCAGAAATGTTTCCGCGCAATTCCAGTTTCACAGAAGCAGATGGTTATTGTTAGGTATGGTTTTACTACAAGTAGTACTTGGTATTCTTACCTTGATATATAGCGATGGAAAAGTACCTGTTGTAATAGGTGTTTGTCATCAGTTGGGTGCCTTTTTATTGCTTATATTTTCTATAGAAGCGCAATATTTTATTAAATACAGAGCAAAATAATGCAACTTAAAATCTCTTCCATTACCAACCTTACAGATGCGCGTTTTTTCAGTGCTGTTGGTGCGCATTATTTAGCTTTTAATTTTGATGTGTTAAATACCAACAACATCAGTATTCCGAAGGCAAAGGAAATTATTCAATGGCTGCACGAGCCTGTGGTTGCTGGTGAATTCGGCAATCATCAAACCAAAGAAGAAATTGAATTTATTGCGCAACAACTGGAATTGAACGAAATACAAATTCCGTTTGACTATCCGCAAAAAAATGAACTGGCGTTCGATAAATTTTTAGCAGTAGATAATTGGTCAATGATCAATGGTCTGCAGTCAATGGATCAAATTGTTGTAAAAATAAAAGATGCTGAAATAGAAAATGCTGCATTAAAGCATTTTATCTCGTCACATAAAGTATTCTTAGAAGCTGATTTCACCAAAGAGAATATTCAGCAAATTGTTGAGACGCTACAACCCTACGGCATTCAAATCACCTGTAAAAAAGAAGAAAAAGCAGGTTTGAGTTTTGTAGACGAATACGCAGAACTGTTAGAAATGATTGGCTTTTCATAACAAGCGAAAACAAAGATATTTTATTGTTCGATTATCTTTCAGGTGCATTTTTTCATAATAAGTTTGTATGCCATGCAGTTCTTCATTTTTATGCATAGCATATACATCGCTGTAATCTTTTATAATTTCAGATGGAAATTCATGCAGCATTTCTTTAGTGAACGCATACAACAAATCGCTGTCTGTTTTAAGATGAATCAGTCCGCCATCTTTCAATATTTCTTTATACAACGGCAGAAACTTGGTCGAAGTCAACCTCTTTTTTGCATCACCATCTCGAAGAAAAGGATCTGAAAAAGTAATCCAGATTTCCTCCACTTCACCGGGTTCAAAGTAATCATTGATATGGTCAATCTGATCTCTGATAAATCCAACATTCTGCAGGTTTTCAATACCGGCAATTCTCGCTGCACTCCAGATACGGTTGCCTTTTATATCCGCACCGATAAAATTCTTCTCGGGAAACAACCTTGCCATACCCAGGGTGTAGTCACCTTTTCCGCAAGCTAATTCCAGCACAATCGGGTTTTGATTTATAAAGAAATCAGTATTCCATTTTCCTTTTAAAGCAGGATTTTTCTCCAGCACAATCGGATTGGAAGCCAGTTCAGCAAATTTTTGCAGTTTAGATTTAGAAGCCACAGATGTATTTTGGGCAAAAATACAAATCTTTCACTTCGTGAGAATTGAAAAAACGAAAAAAACGAAAATGGATTAATGTGATGCCGCTAACTCCTGTTCTTTGGAAAATGCCATGATTTTCTCTATTACAGAAGAGCCGGGGGCCTTACCATCAGCTTCGTCTAAAGCATATTTAGTTTCCTGAAACTGGGCATATTCCTGCTGAAGGTTAACATCTGCCGCCAATGCAGCATCAACGACTCCGGCTTCTGCGGTGTTCGTTTCGTTGTAAAGATGTTTAATAAGAAGTTCGGGTGTAGAAATTTGTTGCATAAAAATGTATTTATAGTATAAACGAAATTTAAACAGATTTATTTTATATGGCAACAATATTTAATATAAATTGCAAATAAACGCGCTATTTAACAATTAATCACCACCACCAGTGCCTTTGAAATAGTCTTCTTTAAAGCGA
>JBIKPT010000126.1:0-8475 GCA_044357355.1 Chitinophagales bacterium | reverse complement strand
CAGAATTCCAGGTTAGCAGTTGCCTGTAATAACCGACGTACACGAGCAGGATTGTCTACACCAGCAATTTCTACCGTGATTCGGCCTTTGTTAGGTTCCAAAGTAACCGTAGGTTGTTTAGTTCCAAACTGGTCAATACGCGACTGAATAATGCTGTACGTTCTGTTGATGGCATCGCCTGATTGCTTACGGATGAATTTTTCAACATCAGCATCAGAGCTTTCAATAGATACTTCATCTTTATTATTTCTGGTGGCAAAAGTCTGAGCCAGTTTTGTGTCAGGACTCAATTCTCTAAATGCTTTGATAAATAGTGTTACATAATCATCATTGCTCGTAATCATGCGTTGTTCAGCCAACTCTAATGCTTTATTAAATTTCGGATCACGTGTTTTGTCAGCTAAAGATTGTAACAGTTCTTTCAAAGAAACCTGTAAAACCACACTCATACCGCCTTGTAAGTCCAAACCTAAGTTTAACTGTTGTTCTTTACAAGCTTTGAAGGTATTCCACAAATACACTTTCTCATTAGAAATAGAATCCAGGTATCTGTTTTTATAAGCTACTCTGCGTTGGTGCACAGAATCTTCATATAAAAACTGAGACAGTTTATTGTCCGGAAAGCGTTGTGCAGGATCTTGCATGACAATACTCTTTTCTGCCAATGCCACTGCCTTGCTCTCTATCGAGTTTACTTTGTACGTGAAAGACAAGCAATAAATGCAAATCAATACTATTAAGGCTGTTAAAATAACCAGCGCCGTTCTTGTTCCTTTACCCATGATGGTTGTTTAATTAAATAAGGGTGCGAATATACGTCTTTTGAGCAAAAAATCGAAATGATTAATGCACATAATGTTATAAAATCAATTAATAAATAATCAGTTTCCCGACCACCTGTTCTTGATTGCTCATGATTGTTCTAATGATATAGATATCTTTTGGTAATTCAGGCAATAAAATAGTGTTTGATGGATTAGTGTATTTGCTTACTAATGAACCGATTGAGTTATAAATTTCCAATTCTGAAACCAATAATGTTGATTTGTTTTGAATCGTTAACTGATACTCATTCAGGATGAATTTTATTGGAATTTCACTGAGGGATGAACGAATTCCGGTTAAAGTGGTAGTGTCCACAACTTTTAAGTCTGTGATAATTATGGAATCACAACCGGAAACTGTCTGTAATTCGCTCACATAAATACCTGATGTTGATGTAGTAACACCACTTTGCAAGGTGTATATTTCGCCTCTGTAGATGGAATCTTCCAGATTTATGGTATAGCTTGGTAATCTGGATAAGATGGTGGTAATGGTAGAATCACATCCAATAGAATTGGTTAGAATATTTGTATACGTGGCAGCAGTTGTTACAGTGCCTCCACCGGGTAAGGTATAAGAAGTGCCTTCACAAAAAGTAGCGTTCACCGTTCTGCCGGTTTTATTCTTTTGAGTTAAGATAGTCGTGATGGTAGAATCACAGCCGTTAGAATTGGTTAAAATACTCTTATAAGTAGCAGCATCAGTAACGACTCTACCACTTGGCAATGTATAAGACGTGCCTTCACAGAAAGAAGCGTTCACCGTTCTGCTGGTTTTATTCTTTTGAGTTAAGATAGTCGTGACAGTAGAATCACAGCCATTAGAATTGGTTAAGATATCAGTATAAGTTGCAGCAGCAGTAACGACTCTGCCACTTGGCAAAGTGTAAGAAGTGCCTTCGCAGAAAGAAGCGTTTATCGTTCTGCTGGTTTTGTTTTTTCGAATCAAAATAGTCGTGATGGTAGAATCACAGCCGTTGGAATTGGTTAAGATATTGGTGTAAGTAGCAGCTGTAGTTACCACGCTTCCACCAGGCAAGGTATAAGACGTGCCATCGCAAAAGGAAGCATTTATCGTTCTGCTGGTTTTGTTTTTTCGAATTAAAATAGTCGTGACAGTAGAGTCACAGCCGTTGGAATTGGTTAAGATATTGGTATAAGTTGCAGCTGTAGTTACCAGGCTTCCGCCAGGCAAGGTATAAGACGTGCCTTCACAAAAAGAAGCATTCACGGTTGCGCTGGTTTTGTTTTTTTGAGTTAGGATAGTCGTGATAATTGAATCACAACCTACTGAATTGGTGAAAGTATTGGTGTAAGTAGCTGCATTGGTGACGATGCTTCCATTTGGCAATGTATAAGAAGTACCTTCACAAAAAGAGGCGTTCACTGTTCTAATGCTTCTGTTTTTTTGTGTCAGGTTGGTGGTAATGATAGAATCTCTTCCGGTAGGAAGTACAATGTCTGAAATATATGTTCCCGGATCTGAAACCAGTCTGCCGTCCGGCAATCTGAAAGTGCTGCCCTGGCAAAAACTAGCATTTTGTGTGGTATATACCGGAATCTGTCTGAGCTGGATATCTACTGTTAATGTAGTACCGTTGATGAGTGTAGCATTGAAGAATTTAGTGATATAACCGGTTTTTTCTGCTTTAAATCGCGTAAATCCCGCTTTAACGGTACCTGTTTTGTAAATACCGTCTATTGTTGTCAATACAGAATTTGCGGTATCCACAAAGCTGATTTTAACACCAGCCAATTCTTGAGTGGTGTTTGTATCAGTAACGACGCCTTGAATTCTGGCGGCTCTCATATAGGTTGGTTTGATCACAAATAAACCTTTAGTCATATCACTAAGTGTCATATTTCCGGATTTGTAGTAGCCATAAGCACCCCAAACACCGCTGTACGCTCTGGTAGTAGTAGGCTGTGTATCATAATAACCAACGGTAACTACATTCGTCGGGTCGGAAACATCAAAAACAGCTACACCGTCAGAATAATAAGAAACATATACAAAGTCATTGATAACATGAACGTTATGTGCAATTTCTTCGTTGGTTGGATTGATTTTGAACTCATCTATCTGACGGATATTACTTAAGTCTGAAATGTCATAGGCTTCCATCGGCATGTTAAACTGCTCGTGTGTAACAAATAATGTTTTACTGTTATCAGACAGCCACATATTGTGAATAGTAGAATAAGGCGTGGCGAAATCCTGGATTTTTATCGGATTGGCGCGGTTCCGGATATCCCAAACCGTAAATCTGTTGTTGTATATATGTGCCTGAAACATGGTATCATTTCTGACATAGCAATCGTGCACATAGTTTACGGCACCTGTTCCGAATAAGTTTTGAGTAAAACCTACAAAAGTTGGTCTTTTGGGATTTGGTTTCAGGTCATATATCATTACACCGTTTGTTCTGACGCCGTTTACCTTTGCATCTCCACCATTCAGGTAGAGGAAACCTTTCTCATCTATAAACAAAGAATGACTTTTAGCAATGTAATCATTAACAGTTGTTCCTTTGAAGGTGTCTGCTTTTCCACCAGGAATTAAACTTAAATCGTATATCAACACACCTTCGGAATTAGTTGAGTCATTATCCTGAGTGATATAGGCAAAGTTTTTATAGGTCTGACATTCTCGCCAGGTGCCTTGTTTTCCATTTATAAATTTAACTTCAACCGGATTCGTAGGAGTTGTGATATCTACTATAGATAAGCCTTTCGTGGTACCAACTAAAGCATATTCTTTGTTGTTGATGGTATCATTGTAGCCCCAGCTTCCTGAGAGATTCTGAGCGGTGTAGGTTTTTTTCCCAAGGAATTGGAAATTATATTGAGCACATAATTGAGTAGTTGCAACCATTAGAAGTGTTGCAAAAAAGAATAGTTTCTTCATAAAAAACTTAAGGTGTTGCGATGATAAATGAACCGTTTGCGTACTTGTAAAGATACAAAAAGGTATTGTCATAGTAATCTACCTCGCCATTTTTATTTAAAACGGGTTTAAACTGGAATTTGGTATGTGTATTGTTGAAATTTGCAGAATAGCTGTACGTATTATCTGTAAGCAACTGGTTTTTATCCATCATGGAAAACAAGTACATCATTAAGTCATAAGCCTGATTGACGGTTTCAGATGTCTTCTTTTTGTGCTTCTCTTCATATTTTGGAGCTAATACTGTATAGTTTGGATTCTCTGTATTGTATGGATGAACAGTATAAATAGCATGCGGATATTTAAGATCAGCAAGTGACTTGGTAAAGCGAACCGCAGAAGAATTAAATATATGCAGTTTGTTTTTTATAGTATTAAGCTTTGCTATCACTGATTTACTGTAACTGTCTTTATTTGAATAAATTAAGATAATTCTTTCGCTGGTCGTATCTGTCTGGTACATTGCTTTTGCGATATCATCTGTTGCTCTGTATGACAGGAATTTCACGTCATTATATCCGTAATATTTCGCGGAAATTGCTTTCAGTAGTTCAATATTTTCTGCAGTTGAGTCTTTCGAATCGTAGATAACTTCCAATGGTTTGCCCGGAAACTTA
Organism: Chitinophagales bacterium; assembly: GCA_044357355.1. Classification (GTDB taxonomy): domain Bacteria; phylum Bacteroidota; class Bacteroidia; order Chitinophagales; family JADIYW01; genus JADJSS01. Next base: position 4,087 of record JBIKPT010000126.1, on the reverse strand, counting down.
CTTTTGGCTTGCTCCAGAATAAAGGCATATTGCGATTTTAAAGAAGCCGTTGCATTGAAATAGTAAGGATTGTCTTTAATATACATGGAGCTAGTCAACGGAGAAATCAACGGAATTTGATTGCTTTTAGCTAAATCTGCGGCTGTTTTCAGGTTTTTGAAGTACAATGGGCCAATTATGTAATCAATATTTGGAAATGGCTTCATCTTGAACAGGGAAGCAGTCGTGGCAGAATCATTTCGATCGTCCAGAAAATATACATTCGTGTTAAGATGTTCACTTTCAAACTGTTCGCGTGCCATTTGGCAGCCCAGGTAGAACTCCATGGCATTCTTAGAGTCATTGCCTAATTGCTTGGTAGAGTCATCCACATATTGACCCAGTGGAATCTGGTCAAGGAAGAAAGGCAGCATCACCGCTATATTGTGTATGCGGTTTGGGTCGTTGTTGGCTACCTGATTATTTTTTACAGAAGAATTTGTATTTGTGTTAGTTGTATTGTTTTGGTTATAGCTATTATCTAAGTCAAAAATGACCGGAAGTTTGGAAATGGAATCTTTATACCTTTTTTTTGCGGCTGTCTCCGCTGTGGAGGATAGTTGAGCTGATTTAGTTTGTATAGAAACGACTTCCACCTTATTGGTAGACGTGATTTTTTTTGAAGCACAAGATGAAATACTTGCTATTAATAATAAGAAAACCAATAAGTTATTCCCACTCAATTGTTGCAGGCGGTTTTGAACTGATATCATATACTACTCTATTTATACCTTTTACGTTATTGATGATTTCATTCGAAACTCGTGCTAAAAATTCATACGGCAAATGGCACCAGTCGGCTGTCATTCCATCTATACTGGAAACAGCCCGTAAAGCTACAACATTTTCGTAAGTTCTTTCATCACCCATCACACCTACGCTTTGCACCGGTAAATACATGACGCCGGCTTGCCATACTTCGTTGTATAAACCATCTTTTTTCAGGCTTTCTATGAAAATATGATCTGCTTTTTGAAGAATTTCCACTTTTTCTGCCGTTACATCGCCTAAAATACGGATACCTAAGCCCGGACCTGGAAAAGGATGTCGGTGGAGGATGTTTTCAGGAAGTTCCAGCGCTTTTCCCACGCGACGCACTTCATCTTTAAACAATCTGTTCAATGGTTCTATAATCTTCAGGTGAAGGGTTTCCGGCAAGCCACCCACATTGTGGTGTGATTTTATCTTCGCAGATGGTCCGTGTACCGAAACTGATTCGATGACATCCGGATAAATCGTGCCTTGTCCCAGCCATTTCACATTTTCCAGCTTATGCGCTTCTTCCTGAAAGACATCTATAAATACTTTTCCTATCACTTTGCGCTTGGCTTCCGGTTCTGAGATGCCTTTTAGTTCGTCATAAAATCTGTCAGAGACATCTACGCCAATTACATTTAAGCCGAGGTGTTTGTAGGAATCCAGTACAGATTCAAACTCCTGAAACCTCAATAAACCGTTGTTTACAAATATGCAAAATAATTGGCTACCAATAGCTTTATGCAATAATAGTGCAGCAACACTTGAATCTACGCCGCCGCTTAAACCAAGCACCACATTATCGGTTCCTACCTGATTTTTGATATCTGCCACCGTTTCTTCTATAAAGGAAAGCGGTGTCCAGTCTTGACGGCAGCCGCAGATATGTACCACAAAATTACGGAGTAAGGTTTTGCCATCTGTAGAATGCGTCACTTCCGGATGGAACTGAATGGCATATACTTCTTTGTCTTTTTGTTTGAAAGCCGCTACCGGAATCGAATCGGTAGTGGCCAGCAGTTCAAAATGAGGTGGCAGCTCCAGTACAGAGTCGCCATGGCTCATCCACACCTGAGATTTTGCCGGAATTCCTTTGAACAGAGCATTGGTTGGCTCTATATACTCCAGATGTGCTCTGCCGTACTCTCTTTTAGACGAACGTTCCACTTTGCCGTCGAATACATGCGCCATATACTGAGCACCATAGCAAACGCCTAAAATAGGCAATTGATATTGTTCGATGACTTCTTTTACCGGAAACTGCAGTGCATCTTCCTGCAACACGGAAAACGGAGAGCCGGACAGGATAATTCCGCTGAAATCTCGTTTTTCCAGTATGTTTAAGTGGTTATACGGGTGAATTTCGCAATAGACGTTCAGTTCGCGGATTCTTCTGGCGATTAACTGCGTGTATTGTGAGCCGAAGTCGAAAATGAGGATTTTGGAGTGCATGTGCAAAGGTAAAAGGCAAAAACCAAAAGGCAAAGAGGAAAGGCTAAAAGTTATTAAGATTTAAAAAAATGTGATGAACGGTTGGCAGCTACAAGAAGTTGGCGATTTCGGAGACGAAAACTGTCTGCCACCTCTGAACTTGATACGAAGCATAAAGTTATATTTTACAACTGAATCGCCAATTTCTTGTAGGTGCTATTAGCAATAGTTGTTCTTTCTGTCAACTGTCTGTATACTCCATTCCACAATTCAATTCTTTGTTTTAATGAATTTATTATTGCGTATTCTGCTTCCTTCCAATATTGTTCGTTGTCTTTACAAAGATTGGCTGTCATTTGTACAGCAAGATGGCTATGGTGGTCTCCATCAACTTCAATGTGCCTTTCGATATAGTATTTAAAAATAGAAATGTCATCAGGAAAGTTCTTGTGTATTTCATTTATTATTGAGATGAACATTCCTGGTATTAGGTCTTCACGTCCAAAACTAAAAATAGCTGATTGCAAATAGTCTTTACCGCTTTCAATGACTTTGAAAGTAAAGTCAACAAAATCTTTTGCGACCTTGGGAGTTTCAGAAGCTAAATAAGCGGAGTCAAAGTCGCCAGTATTTTTTAATACTTCTGTAAAAACTTCAATTTTAGAAGTGTCTGCCCCGCATTGTTTCATAGCATCTAAATACAATTCAAAATGACTTTTTCTTATGCCATTTAGGTCAACGTCTGATTCTTCACCAAGCACAATTTCGTTGATAAGATATCTTGTGTCAGCAGCGCCTTTTGGAAACCAAGGCACTGTTGTGCAAGTCAAGTTACTTTGTAGAGTTTTTAACAAAGACATAAAGTCCCAAACAGCGTATACGTGAAATTGCATAAATACTTTTAAATCGTCTATGTCTTTAATAGCTGAATAAACTTTATGATTAATAATCTCTTGCCTTAAGGGTTCAATTGTATTTTTAATTTTTTCAATTTGAGCTGTCATTATTTTCTTCTTTTTGTTACTAGATTAACATTTTAAATGAAAGAATGTTTTTAATTTCTATGCTTTCATTGAGGTCTACCACAATTACCGGTAAAGGTTTCGGGCTTGGCGAAGGTGGCGTCCCGATAGCTATCGGGATTAACCACAAAACTTGATTAGAAAAACGAATGTTTGATTAACCACAAAACTGTCTTTGGAAAACGAAACCCCGCCTTTTGGGTAGGTGCTGTTAGCGGTTCGGCTTTTTATAAATATTCCTAATTGGACACTATTTAACTTCAAAATCTAATTGTCTTCCTTCATTGAAAGCCTTTTTGTCCATGTTTGAACCAACTACAACTCCGATTGCCATACCTATGGGGAAACCAATTCCTAATATTCCCAAATTTCCAATACTTAAACCGAATGCAACACCCATAGGTAATCCAAATGCAGACATACCTAAAATCATCCACAGCTTTTTGTAATAAAATTTTGGTACGATTTTATGTTTTTTCTCTACCAATTTTATAACTCTTTTTTCTTTTTCTTTTGTCGCTTTGACAAAATATTTATCAATATCAGCAATAGAATTTAATTGTTCGATTTCTTGGTTTATTAAATCAACTGTTTCTGTTGGCAATTCTTTCACTTCCAAGGCATTTAAAAGTTTACCAAGTTGTTGATAAGCATTAAATGCTTTTAAGTTTTCTGTAATGTTCTGTCTTTCGATTAGTTTTTTCATATTTGATTTTTATTTTAAGCTGTCCGCTAACGTCAGGCAGCTTTGAGAAGTGAGTTGAATCCGATGAACTATTTTTACATTGTCAACTCATTTCTCAAAACTGCCAGTTGTGTACTGTTTTAGTTTATGCAAT
>JBIKPT010000125.1:0-8509 GCA_044357355.1 Chitinophagales bacterium | reverse complement strand
GGAGAGTTGCAGCTTAATTTAGATGACCGCGACCTGCATACCATCATAAGTACCACAGCTGGCAGATTTAATCTGATTCTGGAAGAAATGAATGGTAAAATTGAATTGAATCTGAATGCTGAACATTCTATTCTTAAAGTGGATGAAATGCATTTTACCAATGTTATAAATAACCTGATTGATAACGCTGTAAAATACAACGACAAAACGCCGTTAATAAAAATTAACACTTTTAATATAATAACAGGCATACAAATTGAGGTGCAGGATAATGGTGTGGGTTTGTCAAAAGAAGATCAGCAAAAAGTATTCGAAAAATTCTATCGCGTTTCAAAAGGAAATGTTCATGATACTAAAGGGTTTGGTCTTGGGTTAAGTTATGTACAGTCAATCGTTGATAAGCACAATGGAAAGGTTTGGGTGGAAAGCAAACTTAAAGAAGGCTCGAAGTTTATTATTCAGCTTCCGTTTAATGTATAAAAATTAAAAATTAATCACAATAAAATACAAAAAAATGAACACAGTAATTAAAAAGAAAGTATTATTAGTAGAAGACGACCCGAATTTAGGAATGCTTTTACAGGAATATTTAAAACACAAAAATTTTGAAGTAGAATTGAAACGCGATGGTGTAGAAGGCTTGTTTGCTTTCAGAAAAAACACCTATGATATTATTTTGCTGGATGTGATGATGCCTAAAAAAGACGGATTCACGGTAGCAGAAGAAATCCGGAAAGATGATAAAGAAGTTCCTATTATTTTTCTGACGGCAAAATCGTTAAAAGAAGACAAGATCAAAGGATTGACCATAGGTGCTGATGATTATATTACCAAACCATTCAGCATGGAAATTCTGGAATTAAAGATGAATGCCATCTTAAGAAGAACAGAAAAACACGAAGTACTTACTGCGCTGGATGAATATAAAGCAGGCGATTGCGTGTTGGATTATAAAAACCATAAGTTGAATGTGAAAGGAACCGAAATAAAATTAACGACGAAGGAAAATGAATTATTACGTTTGTTTTTTGAGAAGAAAAATCAGATTCTGGAAAGAGAAGTGGCGCTGAAGCATGTTTGGCAGGATGATAGTTATTTTACGGCAAGAAGTATGGACGTTTTCATTTCTAAAATCAGAAAATACCTGAAAGAGGATGAACGCCTTCAAATCTTGAATATTCACGGTCAAGGGTATAAACTGGTAGAAAACCAGATGGCGTTATAATGCAGTAATACAAGAATGAAGTAATGAAATAATTAAATACAACATTTAACTGTTTCATTGTTAAATTATTTCATTGTTTTATAATTTCATTTGTAAATTTGTGCCATGATATTAACGGATAAAGGAATTTTAGCAGAAATTGAAAAAGGTACAATTGTAATTGAACCCTATAACAGAGAATATTTGGGAACCAACTCGTATGATGTGCATCTGAGCAAGTACTTTGCAACTTATGATACTAACACCTTAGATGCTAAAAAACACAATACCATTACTCATTTTGAAATCCCTGAAGAAGGTTTTGTATTGCAGCCGGGAACACTTTATCTGGGTGCTACGCTAGAATACACAGAAACACATGCGCACGTGCCATTCCTGGAAGGAAAATCCAGCATGGGAAGATTGGGTATCGACATTCATGCAACTGCCGGAAAAGGAGACGTAGGGTTTTGTAACCATTGGACATTAGAGATTTCCTGTATACAACCGGTGCGTATTTACGCCGGAATGCCGGTTGGCCAGCTTATCTATTTCGTGGTAGATGGAGATATTGAGAATGCCTACAATACTAAACCAAACGCAAAATACAACCAACGTTCTCCAAAACCAATGGAAAGTATGATGTGGAAGAATTTTAAGTAAATCTTACCATTTGGTGACTTCAGATTTTATTACACTATATTCACTTATATTGTGTAATATTTTATAAAATGAACACCTTCAACAAAGAGCAATTACTCGACGACTTAAAAAACTGGAATCAACTGATTAGAAAGTATCAGGTTCCAAACACCAAAGAAGCCATTTTTCAATTAGCAAACAGCTTTGTGTTTTACATTTTTTTACTGGCTTTGCAATTCTATTTGTACGATAAGTCATTTTTCTTTTCAGCCATCGTTGCCTTGTTGAACGGATTTATTTTATCCAGAATTTTTATCATTCAACACGATTGCGGGCACAGTTCGTTTACAAAATATAAAACTCTGAACGAAATTATTGGCACTGTTTGCAGTATTTGTACCTTGATACCTTATCGTTATTGGGCAAAAAACCACAGTTTTCATCATGCACATAACGGTCAACTCGAAGTAAGCGACATAGGTGATATAGAAGTGTTTACAACAGAGCAATATGCAAATGCTAATTGGAAACAAAAATTATACTATCGCATCTATAGAAACCCCTTGTATTTGTTTACCATTGGTGGGTTTATTTATGTGGTGATTTATAACCGATTTGCTTTTGTAGACAGCGATTATTTTAAAAAAGTTAAGAAAAGTGTTAACCTAAGTAATATACTTTTCATAGTTTCTTACACAGCATTTGCTTATATCTTTGGTGTGGAACGATTTTTAGTAGTACAGTTTACGAATTTGTTTTTCTTTGGTATCTATGCACTTTGGTTTTTCTACATACAGCATCAGTACGAACATATCTTTAAAGCAAAAAAAGAAGACTGGAATTATGTGGTGGCTGCTGTAAAAGGAAGTACCTATTATAAGTTACCGCGTATATTTCACTGGCTTTCAGGAAATATCGGTTATCACCATATTCATCATTTAAGTCCGGCTATTCCAAATTATAATTTACCGAAATGCCATAAGGAAAATCCTGTTTTCTTAAAGCATACCAATACCATTACGTTCTGGCAAAGTTTGAAAACATTGCGTTCCAATCTTTGGGATGAACAACAGCAGAAAATGGTTTCATTCAGTGAGTATAAACGAAATAAGAAATCAAAGTTTGTGAAGGTTAATAATTAGCCAACTTTAGTTTTGTTTTACAAGTTAGTATTGATTTATAACTCGTTTTAGTTTAGTTGAAAAATCAAATCTCTAAATTGATTTGATGTCATTTTAAGTTTAAAAGAATTTCTAGATACTTTTCTTAATTATTTGTTCGAACGATTTTTTTTCAGGTATTCCTGCACTCTAAGAGTAGCATTTTTTCGGATATCCCACCAGAAAAGATTGTAGTCTACCAAATGTAAAACATCTTTTTTACGCATAAAAGTCAGGTTGGTGTTTACGGATAAAAGGTGTCCGTTTAGCTGTGCTTCAGAAGTAAATTTCTTTTTCTTGTTTACATTTAATAATACACCGCCTTTAGAAGTAGCTGATGTCGTATCGGTTTTCCAGGATATCGGATTTACGCAAACATTTCCAAAATAGCGCAGTTTGTCTATATACTCAAAACCATCTCTGAATGCTGACCAGGTTACATAACAATTGGTTTCTTCGGCATTGGTACATGGTGTAAGTATTGAGTAATCTTCTTTGATAATTTCATAACCTATAACATAAGCACAAACCAGTTTTGATTTCATTTGCGGTGTGTCAAAAAAATCTTTTAATAAACGGCGGCTATGTGTTGTTCCCTGACTGTGTGATGCAATGATGATTGGACGACCATTGTTGTAATATTTCATGTAATAGGAAAAGGCAGCCTTAACATCTTCGTAGGCAAAGTCCAGTGCTTTTTGTCCGTTTCCGGTAGTGTCAAAAAATCCGTTAATGATAGATTGTCTGTATCGTGGTGCATAAATTCTAGCAGTTTGGTTGAAAACGGATGCCTGATATTTTACCGGTAAATTATCTATTCGCTTGTTTAGCTTTTTATTATCGACATTTGCATTCCATGTGTTGCCTTTTGAGTAAAGCGTAGGGTAAATATAAAATACATCGGCTTCTTTTATAGAATCATTTATTTTTTTCTCGCTTTTTGGAGTCAAATCGGCTGCATCTTCATGATAGGGAAGTGCACTCCAGTATTTTGCATCTGCATAATCCGGTGCTTTAGGTTGCTCTTCTGATTTAAAAGCAGGAAGTTCTTTTGATTTAGAAAAAGATAAAATCGAGATGCTCAGCAAGAATGCCGTTAATAGATATTGCATAGGAAGTATTTAATACTGAATTTCAAATTCGTTTCTGTCGATATATAATTTCCAGAATTGCTCTGCAATGTTATACGGGTTGTGTTTTTCGGCATCTTGTTTTACCATACCGCAAACAGTGACTGTTCCGACAAAAATATTTTTTGGTTTTAAAGCAATATGTAAGGATGCCGCAAGATTTCGAATACCTGCTTTACCGATTGCCAATGAACCATAATCCGGGTTGGGTTCCAGTGCAAAGCCGCCGCCTGTTAGTAAAATGGTGCCTTTTCCATTTTTCTCCATATCTGATGCCACCAGATTTATAACTGTTAATACACCTGCTACATTTACTTTAAAATCACGGGTGAGTCCGTCTGCTGTTTCACTGGCTATATTCACCATTTTTATTTTGGCAACATTGTAATGAACAACATCAATATATTCCCATTTTTCCCAAATTTGATTAAATGCATCTTTCATGGATTCTGTATCGCCTGCATCACCAACAAATGCATGTGCATCAATTCCTTTTTCAATTAATTCATTGGTTAGTTTTTCTAATTTTTCTTTTCGTCTGGAAACCAATGCAACAGAAAACCCTTGTAGTCCGAATTTTTCAGCAACGCCTTGTGCTATACCGGAACCGGCACCAATAATTACTATTACCTTATTCATAAAATATGTTTTATCACAGTATCTTCAAGAACTTAAACGTACATATGAAAGAACTGTTTTAATTATAAATTAATCACCAGATTCTAAACGAAATTATAGACTATAATTCCATTCAAATTATGGTTTCTTCTTAGCTAACAAAATATACCTGTCAGATGTTTTCGGATGAAACGGATTTAACTGATAATCACCAAACTCCTGTACCAGTGTAAATCCAGTATTGTTTAAAAAAGTATGAAAATGATGTTGCATCAGTATCTGAACTTCTTCTCTGAATAACCACATTTTTTCTTCTTTTTCAATCTGAATATGTTTAATGATTTTGCCGTTGCTTACTTCTCTGCGAATATAAAAATGATACTCATCAATAATTTTATTTTCTCTTGACACCAGATGGTTAATCACTTTATCTGTATTCATAAAGTCTATCAGAATATAGCCATTATCTTTTAATCCGGCATGCATACTTTGAAAAACTTTTTCATTTTCTTTTAAATCATTAAAATAGCCTAAGCTGGTAAAAAAATTAAAAATATAATCGAAGTAATTTATACGATAGGGCAAGCGCATATCATGCACATAAAATTCAAGATTTGGCAATTGATACATCGTATTTGCATATTGAATACTTTCTTTGGATAAATCCAGTCCGACCACATCAAATCCTTTGTCTGCCAGATAATAGGCATGTCTTCCTTTCCCGCAGGCAAGGTCTAAAATACTTCCATATTCTATTTGCAAATGTTTGATTACATTATCTATAAAATGATTGGCTTCATCCTGATTTCTGTTTTTATATAAAACATGATACAAAGGTGAATCAAACCAAAGCTCAAACCATTGTTTTTTTTCTTCTGACATAAGTAAATTTACGTTTTACAATGTACGATTTACAATTAAAAATCAGGAATAGATGGATGAAATATAATCAACATTTATTGGGTGCTGTCCACATTTTTTACATATTTCCGCCAGGTGCCGCTGCTCCAGTAAATGGTGGTAAATGTGAGCAGAGACAGCCAGTAAACCACTTCACAACCCCAGGCAATATAAAGCGGACTTTGTTTGATTTGTACGAAATAGTAACAATAAAGTACATAAAAGAAGCAGCAAAAAACCTCTACAATAGTTGGTACAAAAGTAGCGCCGGTGCCGGTAATTCCAAAATTCATAATCATGGAAGAAGAGAAAAACAGTAAAGCAATCATCAACGTATAAAAAGGCGGAATACAATCCTGAATGAGTTGTACGTCATTTGTAAATAAGGATAGAATAGGATGTGGAAATAATACGATAACTAAATTTATACTTAAAGAAATGCCTACAGAAACCACCAGTACTTTTTTTAAAGCCGGTATCACATCATCTATTCTGTTTTGACCAATCAGATTGCTGATTAGCGTATTACTGGTACTTGCCAGACTCCATACAGGAATGCCAATGAAGACAAACAAGCTTTTTAAAATACCTGAAACGGCTAATTCATGTTCACCGATTTTTTCAACGGATAAAAAGAAATACCACCAGGAACCGATTCCAATCAGATTTTGAAGTACTATTGGTGTTGATAATTTTATGATAGACCATAATTGTTTTATTCGGATAAACTTAAATGTAAACGCATTATATCGTTCAGGATGTTTATAGATAAGGAAATGAATTAAATAGACAGCAAACAACACGGTGTCTGCAATAGCTGTTGCAATGCCTGCACCTTTGATGCCTAATGCCGGAAAGCCGAATTTTCCGAATATAAAAATGTAACCGCAAATGATATTGGTGATTGCCATGCAAACCGTTGCAATCGTAATGACTTTGGTTTTGCTGATGCCTGTATAGAATCCGTTAAAACAAAATCCAAGTACAACTGGAAAAACGGCAAAATTCATCATGTGAATATATTCCATTGCGGCATCTTGTATGGCAGTAGATTTTACAACAAAAGCCAGTACGTACGGTGTGGCATATCCAAAAAACAACATCAGAAAAACAGATAAAACCGATGCTAATACTAATAAATGATCAAATGCGATTCCTATCTTTTCAGTGGCACCTTCACCGCTGTGTCGGGCAATTATAACCTGACAACCGCGCGCCAAACCACCGGCAATAAAGACAAATACAAAATAATAAATGCCGCCAAGTGTGATGGCTTCTAATGCTGTTTTTGAAGAATGTCCAAGAAATGCCGTATCAATCAATTGATTAATTGAATGCGCCAGACTACCAAGTATAATTGGATAAGATATTTGCCAGATCTCTTTATATGTGCCTTTAAGTTGCATGTTGTAGTCGTAAGTGGTGAGTCGTAAGTCGAAAGTCTCTTGTCTCCAATCTCACTACTAATATCTCACTACTCTTTTAAGTTAATGATTCGCTCCAGCCTTGCCATTGGTCGCCCCAAAGTCGATTGCCGGCATCTACATACAACGTTTCACCGCTGATATAAGATGCCATTGGTGATGATAAAAATAAAACAGGATAAGCTACTTCGTCTGTTGTACCCATTCTGTTATTAGGTATACTTTTTTCAATTCCTTTTAGTATAGCCGGTGGATAGGTGTCCATTCCTGATGAACGAATTATGCCTGGTGCAATGGAGTTTACACGGATATTAAATCGAACCCATTCTATTGCCAATGTTTTTGTCATGTTGTCAACACCGGCACGTGCGGCACCTGTGTGAACCATGCCCGGAAATCCGCGAAATATATTAGCGATGATATTTACGATATTTCCTTCTTTTTGCGGAATGAAAAATGTTTTCGCCATAATTTGTGTCACATAGAATGTGCCGATCAGATTATTGGTAACAACAGCACGAAAACCATTGTAGGAAATATTTTCTGCAGCAGAAGGAAACTGACCGCCTGCATTATTTACCAGAATATCCAATCTGCCTGCTTCTTCTTTTATCTGATTTGCCAGACTTTCGATTTGAGCAGTTTCACGAATATCTGCAATAGCGCTGCGAACATCACCAAATCCTTTAAGTTCACCAATTGCTTTTTCCAGTTTTTGCGCGTTCCGAGAAGCTATGTATACCACAGCACCTAATTCCAGGTAATGTTTGGCAATTGTATAACCAATGCCGCTGCCACCACCTGTGACTAAAACTATTTTGTCTTTAAACAGATCTTTCTGAAACATGATTTTCAAATTTAGATAGCAAAAATAATGAAATAATTTTACCAAACGAGCGTTTGATAAAAAATGTATTTAAATTCTGTAACCCAAAGAAAAATAGAACGTAGGTTTTGAATAATTAGATGCTTTGGAAAGATTAAATCGAACCGGCCCAACCGGTGTTTTGTAAGCTATAGTCATGCCTTCGCTGTGTGCAAATAATAATTTATTGTCTTTTAAATTACTAATGACGCCTTTATTTCCATACACATTTATATTGCCATCATCTCCTGTGAAAACGGATATTTTTGGTATTAGAAACAGATTTTTTATCGGCTCATATTGAATGGAAAGAGATGCGGTTAGGAAATTCAAATTCTGTACATATAATTCTCTATTTCCCCAAAATGGAATCAAGCTGGTGGTTCTTTCGCGTTCTCTTGGTTCGGTGCCGCCTATATAAAATGCATCTGCCTGCTGGTTGGCAAAATCTTTTTTGGAAGGTTGAAACAGAAAAATCATACCCATGTCAATTCTTGCATCTATAGAGACTTTTTTATGTAAACGAAAAATGTGTTCATAAGTGCCGTATAGTTTAAAATAAGGAC
>JBIKPT010000124.1:0-8512 GCA_044357355.1 Chitinophagales bacterium | reverse complement strand
TATGAATATCTACATCGCTGTTGTCCCAAACTACTTTAGAAGCTATTTGTGCAACGGTAATCTGATTTTCAAAAATCTCATATGCCTTAAATTGTGCAGAGGATAAAGCAGCATCACCACCTATTAAAATCGTAATAACATTATGTTTGAACAATTCGTGTAAGATTTCTACCACTGCGACAAGTGTGTCCACATAGGTTGCTCCTGCTTTTATATTTCCCAAATCCAGCAATTGCATGCCGTTGGTAAAAGCTGCACACTGGTAAAGTTGTTTACGTACTTCATCTGCGGCTTTTTCTGTTCCTTTATTGGCCATGTATCCACGATAATCTTCCACACCTAACAATGCAACGGAATAGCCTTCCAATGTTCTTGTTTGTTGGTACAAATGAATATAATCGGTTGCATATTTGTTAGGTGTATAAAATTCTTCCAGAAGATGGTTATTAACCGGTTGCAAAAAATCGCTGAGCATGATAATACGTTTGAACAAATGTAAGACTAACTGACTTTATGAACATGATAAATACTCAACGAGTGTTGATTAAAAATCATTGCCGCTTATCGCTACTTTAAAGTCAATGACCAAATCAAATGTAACTTCATATTAGAGAACATGAATTAGTTTCACATTATTTTTTTAACACATAGGCACATAGTTTTAATTTTTGGGTAGATTTCTGAAATAATCATTAATCATTGTCTTTTGACCATATTTAAAAATATTAATACTACTAAAATTTAACAATAATCCTTTAGGTGCTCTTAATAATTTCATATATGTTAGAAGCTGCGCTTCATAGATAGTGTTCATTTCATTCACAGATTTTAGTTCAACGACCAAACAATCTTCTATAAAAAAATCACATCTAAAATCCGTGTTTAAAACTTTGTCTTTATATACCGACGGTACTACTAATTCTGATATAAAATTTATTTTTCTATGTTTCATCTCTTCAATCACACAATCATGATATACTTTTTCAAGCAGTCCTCTTCCAACTACTTTTTGCACCTCAATTGCAGCACCAATTACATTATACGTAAGGTTATCAAGAAATTTTTGTGTTATCATATTCATTCTATGTGCCTATGTGTAAAAAAAGGAGATTGCGTTCAAAAAACTAAGCAGCCCAATTTTCTCTATCTAAACTTCTAAACTGAATAGCTTCTGCTAAATGTTCCATTTGTATATGTTCACTTTTTGCCAAATCTGCAATCGTTCTGGCTACACGTATAATTCGCTCATATGCTCTTGCAGACAAGCCTAATCGCTTCATTGCTGTATTTAGTAATTGCTGAGAAGCTGCGTCCAGCAAACAAGATTCACGGGTTTGTTTGGTGCTCATCTGTGCATTACAATGAATGTCATTTTCCTTGAAACGATTTTCCTGAATCAGCCTTGCATCCATTACACGGGTTCTGATTTCACTGCTTTTTTCGGAAGTTCTTTTAGAGGATAAGTCTTCCAGATTTACAGGCGTCACTTCCACATGCAAATCAATTCTGTCTAACAAAGGACCTGAAATTTTATTGAGATATTTGTGTACTACACCAGGTCCGCAAACACAATCCTTTTCAGGATGATTATAGTAACCACAAGGACATGGATTCATACTGGCTACCAACATAAAATTAGCAGGATAATCAATGGAAAAACGAGTACGGGAAATATTAACTTTTCGTTCTTCCATGGGTTGCCGCATTACTTCCAGCACATCTCTTTTAAATTCCGGCAATTCATCTAAAAACAATACGCCATTATGTGCCAGTGAGATTTCGCCTGGTTGCGGATTGCTGCCACCGCCAACGAGTGCAGCATTTGATACCGTATGGTGCGGTGAACGAAATGGACGTTGATATAATAAGGATGAATTTCTTCGTAATTTTCCTGCGACTGAATGAATCTTGGTGGTCTCCAGGGCTTCTTCTAAAGACAGTGGTGGCAAAATGGTAGGAATACGCTTTGCCAGCATGGTTTTTCCAGCGCCGGGTGGTCCAATCAAAATAACATTATGTCCGCCGGCTGCTGCAATCTCCAGCGCTCGTTTAATATTTTCCTGGCCTTTCACATCTGAAAAATCAAAAGCACTATTTTCTATGGTAGTGAAAAAATCTAATTCCGGTTTTACAATAGTTCGTTCTAAAATTATATTACCGGAAAGAAAATCAACTACTTCATCCAAATGCTCCACACCATATACATTCAAACCATTAACGATAGCAGCTTCTTTGGCATTTTGTTTAGGCAAAATAAATCCTTCAAAACCATCTTTTTGAGCTTGAATGGCAATTGGCAAAGCCCCTTTAATGGGTTGCAATTTCCCATCCAATGAAAGTTCACCCATTATAATATATTTGGATAAATTCTGAGTTTTCAATTGTTCGGATGCTGCTAAGATTCCGATAGCGATGGGCAAATCATAAGCAGAACCTTCTTTACGAATATCTGCAGGTGCAAGATTCACGATGATGCGAATACGCGGCATATTGTATTTATTGACACGCAAGGCACTTTCCACTCTGCTCCAGCTTTCTTTAACAGCATTATCCGGCAGGCCAACCATAAAATAATGCTGTCCCTGACAAACATTTACTTCTACTGTAATGGTAGCAGCATCCACACCATACACGGCGCTTCCAAACGTTTTTACTAACATAATCTGACTTCTTTACCCATTGAGAGACAAAAAGAGGTTGAATTCCATAAAAAAATAGAAATTATTTTTGGGTTAGTATATATTTATTGGAGAATTGATTATATCTGAAGTAATTCAGTTTTCGATTTTGGATGGAGACCCTCGCACATAAATTTGTCATAAAAATTAATGGATGGAATAAAAAATCTAAATCTATTTGACCAAAGTTGCACAGTTATTTTTAACTTACATTTCGTATTTTTAAACATGCAACAACAAGAAATACAGAGAATATTTCCTTTTCTGTCAAGTGATGTTTTAGAGGATCTGCTGACAGCATCTGCTATCAAAGAATTTCCTAAACAGACAGAACTGATTCGGGAAGGTCAGTTTATAAAAGTGATTCCAATTGTCTTAAAAGGTCTGATTAAGGTTTTTACCAGAAAAGAAGACAAAGAACTTTTGCTCTATTATATTCAGCCCGGTGAAAGTTGTATCATGTCGTTTTCAGCAGCTTTAAAAAATGATACCAGTAAAATATTCGCCATCACGGAAGAGGAAACTGAACTTATCTTACTGCCAACCGATAAAATTGCACACTGGCTCGTGGCATATCCTTCCATTAATATGTTGTTTTATCAGCAATATGAAATGCGCTACACAGAATTGATTGACACCATAAACCAGCTTTTATATGACAAACTGGATAAAAGAATTATGACCTACCTGCAGGAAAAATCTGAACTTACCGGAAAAAATCCTATTAAAATTACGCATAAGGAAATAGCCCTGGAACTCGGAACCGCAAGAGAAGTGGTTAGCCGTATTCTAAAAAAACTTGAAAAGCTTCAAAAAGTAAAACAACACCAAGATTCTATAGAAATAATCCATTGAGGTGACTTTAGTCACTGCATAACAATTTCTGCTTTTCTAATTTTGATATGCAAATGAAAGAATGGAAGCCAATTTACAAATTTATAGCTATCTGCTTTACGTGTGTACTCATCGTTTCCGTTCTTGTCATTCTTATTCAAATTATTAACCAGTAAAAAATTAGTTATGAAAAAAAACATGGGAAGCGCAGATCGTATTGTACGATTAATTGCTGCTGCAATTTTTGCCGTATTGTATTTTACGAACACCGTGAGCGGCACCTTTGGGATTATCCTGTTGGTATTAGCAGGAGTTTTTGTATTAACCAGCCTCATCAGCTTTTGTCCGCTGTATGCACCATTTGGCTTTTCAACCTGCAAGCTGGATAAATAATCCGAAAGACTGTAAAACATAAAAACACCACGAAAAGGCCTGTTATCAAAAACAGGCCTTTTTTTATTGTATTTTTTACTTTTAACTAAGCTCTAATATTATTCTATATCGTACTATTTTAATATGTAAGAAAGAGAGTGTATCTTTTATGCATGAATGAGCGATGCGTTTAATTTCACTACAAAATGAAATTAGAAGTCAGCTATTTCAACATTATAAAACCATACCGTACAAAAAATGAATGTAAAATCAGTAGAGAAAAAGCCTGTGCGAAAAGGAATTTTCAAACAGAAAAAAGTGAGCTCACTTGGCCAATACTCCGGCTATTCCACGGCTGATTACCGTGGATTTGATTATCACTCTGAATATCTTGAAATGAGGGATGGCATTAAACTGGCTGCAGATATTTGTTTGCCCAAAAAACTGGAAAATAATAAAAAAATTCCGACTGTTTTATTTCTTACCAGATATGTCAGAAGTTTTGAAACAAAATTTCCATTTAGCATGCTAGCCAAAACATTATTTGGTCAAATCACAAAAAAAGAAATAGACTTTTTTACATCTTATGGATATGCTGTCGTAATAATTGATGTACGCGGAACCGGCGCATCGTATGGCACACGGCACATGGAATTCAGTCCGGAAGAAGTGGAAGACGGCAGAGAAATTGTGGAATGGATTATCAGCCAGCCTTGGAGTAATCAAAAAGTGGGCTCGACCGGAATTTCCTATTTAGGAACTACTGCAGAAATGTTGCTGGTGAATCAGCATCCGAATGTGAAAGCCTGTATACCACGCAGCAGTATTTTTGATTTGTATAATGACATTGCCTTTCCGGGCGGTGTTCGTCATGGAAAATTTATTGAAGTCTGGCGCGACACCACTTTATCGCTGGATAAAAATAACCTGAAATATATTGGCGCAGTGGCAAACACTGTAATCAAAAACCCGAAACCGGTAAAAGCAGATACGAAAGCGGAACAATATAAAACAGCACATGCGCAACATCAGAGCAATTTTGATATCTTTTCCGGCATGTACAAAATCACCTTCAGAAATGACATTCATCCGGATTTAGGAAGAAGCATCAACGAATTTTCTGTTCATCATTACAAAGATAAAATCGAGCAATCTAACACACCGATCTATCGTATTGGCGGCTGGTATGACGGAGCACTTGCCAACTCTGCTATCAAAGGATTCTTAAGCACTAAAAATTCTGTCAAATTATTAGTCGGCCCCTGGGATCATGGTCCGGCACAACACATATCACCCTTCATTTATTCTAACAAAAAAACATTTTCTGTATGGACAGAAATGCTTCGCTTTTTTGATTATCACCTGAAAGATATTGACAATGGCATTATGGATGAACCGCCAATTTCCTATTATGCCATGGGAAAAGAACAATGGCGACATGTGTATGACTGGATGCCAAATGATTCAAAATACAAAACATTTTTATGTTCTGCAGACAACACATTACCTGAAAAAATAAAAAACAAAACGGAAGGTTGTTTACATTATGCCATTGATAAAAATTTTGGCACCAGTGGCGGAGCCCGATGGAACAGCTTAACCGTAAAATACAGATACAAAAGAAGAATTGCCTACAATGACTGGACAAGACGCACCAAAAATTTATTGCATTTTACGTCAGATCCTTTAACCAAAAACATGGAACTTACCGGACATGCCACCGCTGAGATTTACCTGAGTTCGGATGCTAAAGATGTGCAGTTGTTTGTGTACATTTCTTCAGTGGATAAATTTGGCAAAGCAACTCATATTACGGAAGGGCAATTTCGCGGTTTGCACAGAAAAGAATCGAATAAAAAGTCACCTGTACCCACCTTTGCACCTTATCACACATTTAACAAAGAAGATGCAGTGGAATGGATTCCGAACAAAGTAGAAAAAATACATTTTGAATTAATTCCGACTTCTCACTTAATCAAAAAAGGAGAACGCATCCGGATTTCAATTGCCGGTGCAGATGTTGATCATTTTGATGAAATTGACGAGGCGGCCTGTAATCCAACTTCCATGCAGCTATTTTGCACAAATGAATTACCATCACAAATTCATTTGCCGTTAATGGTTGTTTGATAATTAATTTGTAAATTCATCTACCTAATTAAAAAAAAATGCAACTACCTGATCATGGCTTATCCAAAGATGCTATTCAGCAAAAATGGAAAGAATACACCATTAATGATATGAATTGGCAAGATGGAAAATTTTTCGGTTATGTATATTATCCGGGCGATGAATATTACAGTGTTATTAAAGAAGCTTACGCAAATTTCTCTGCCACCAACGCATTAAACCCCAGTACTTTTCCATCTTTAAAAAGAATGGAAAACGAAATTGTTTCTATAGCAGCCAATTTATTACATGGCGACGAAAACACTTGCGGCAGCTTAACTTCCGGTGGAACAGAAAGCATTTTTATGTCTGTTAAAACGGCAAAAGATTGGGCAAAGAAAAACATAAAATCTAAAACTCCGGAATTATTAATTTCTGAGTCAGCACATCCTGCTTTTTGTAAAGCAGCTGACTATATGGATATCCATTATCAACTTATAAAATTAGATAAAGATTACAAGACAGATATTGCTGACTTAAAGAGTAAAATGTCTTCCAACACCATTATGATAGTTGGTTCTGCGCCGCAATATCCGCAAGGCATGATTGATCCTATTGAAGAAATGGCTGAAATAGCTTATAATGCGGGCTGCCTGATGCATGTGGATGCCTGTGTAGGTGGTTTCTTGTTGCCGTTTTTAAAAATGAACGGCGTTGATTTACCTGAGTTTGATTTTAAAGTAAAAGGTGTAACGTCTATGTCTGCTGATGTGCACAAATATGGTTACGCAGCAAAGGGTGCTTCGGTTGTTTTATATAAAAATAATGATTTACGCAAATCGCAATTTTATGTAAAAACAGATTGGAGCGGTGGCGTTTACGGCTCGCCTTCTTTTTTAGGAACACGTGGTGGCGGACCGATAGCTGCTGCATGGACAGCACTCAATGTTATTGGCTTAGATGGTTACAAAAAAATAGCAAAAGAAGTGTATGCGGAAGTTCAAAAAATTAAGCGGGTAATTACAGAGAAAATTCCTGAAGTATCTATTTTAGGTGAACCGAAAACTACTTTATTTGCTATAACTTCAGACAGCTTAGATGTTTTTGAATTGGCGGATGAATTGGCTATTTTGGGTTGGACAATTAATCGTCAACAAAATCCGATGAGCTTGCATATTATCTTAAATGCCATACATATTGGCAAAGGTGATTTGTTTCTGCACGATTTAAAATCAGCCATTTCTATTACTAAAAAATTCAGTGTTAATAAACTGAAAAATAATTTGCAGATTGGTGCTGTAAAAGGATTGAAAAAAATTTTAAATGATAAACAATTTTCATCTTTATCAAAAAAATTTGCCGGCGGCGAAAACCCGGATAATAAACGCAAGGCTGCCATGTACGGCATGATGAGCGAACTGTCCGGCAGTGGTTCTTTAGATGAGCTGGTATTAGATTATCTGGATAAACTTTATACAGAAGAAGATAAAAAACCATAGCTTTGCCGTATTAAGTTTCCTATGAAAAAACATATTCCAAATTCGTTAACCTTACTAAATTTATTTAGTGGTTGTTGTGGTATTGTTGCTTGTCTTCAAAATGAATACAAACTGGTTCCTGTATTTATCGGTATATCTTTATTAGCGGATTTCTTAGATGGATTTGTTGCACGTTTATTAAACGTAAAGTCTGACTTAGGTGCGCAATTAGATTCATTGGCAGATATGACAACGTTTGGTGTCTTGCCAGGTATTATGTTGTTAAGCATAATCAACCACAAAGTGAATTTGATTACCGGAACTCCACCACCAGAAGTAAACAATATTTTTGCCGGTGATTTATTGCCTTTAACAGGATTTGTTTACACGGTTTTTGCATGTTTACGTTTGGCAAAATTCAATATTGACACTCGCCAAACGGTAGATTTTATTGGCTTAAATACACCATCCGGTGCAATTTTTATTTTAGGATTTTATATACAGTATTTTACAGACTGGCAATTCAGAACCAACTGGGATTTCTCCATTTATGCAAAGCTTGCAGCCATGATTATTCCGTTTATACTGGCGTTTTTGCTGGTGGCAGAATTCAGAATGTTCAGTTTAAAAGGCAATCCGTTTAGCTGGAAACAAAATAAATTCAGAGTCTTATTATTATTGTGTGCTATACCGCAACTCATCTTTTTAAAATGGTTAGGATTGAGTACAGTTATTTTGAGTTATATCTTGTTTGCATTCATACATAATACAACAGAAAAATCTGCAGCTAAGTAAGCTGCTCTTTTATTTTTTCTTCCAACCATTGTTTTTCTAATACTACGGTAGATTTTTTAAATGCATCAAACACTTGCTGAGCTTGTTTTTTTGTATTTATAGCAAGTAATGTATTTAAATTCTTTAAAAAAGCTTTATTGATAATAACATGTGCATCCGGTATCGTGTTTTTGACAGAAATAAATTTTTTAAAAGAATCCATACCGGAAATCAGCACATTATAATAACTCTTATTTTTTAACAGCA
>JBIKPT010000015.1:0-28155 GCA_044357355.1 Chitinophagales bacterium | reverse complement strand
TATTTCTGTTCCCAAAATTGACTACGGCAAACTCACCAAATCTACTGTCGGTTGATTGGTGGTAGGCAATCTGTTTAAATTTGTATTTAACGGCAGGTTATCCGAAAAGAATCCCTGACTTTTTAAGTGGTATGCGCTATAGTCTGCACTTGCTGAGTAATCCAGACGTTGTTTACTTTCAGCAATTGCATCACCATTAAATGTGGCTGAAGTCACTTCTGTCCAGTTCCCGTTAGAATAAATCCACTGATTATAACTTCTCATTCTTCTTCCGGCATAACCATTATCAGCATTCATTCCTTGCAACGAAGAATACAAACCTGTCTGGAAGCTTCCTGAATTTGTTCTGCTGCAGCTTCCAATTACTTTCCACTCGTTATCCTCCGGTGTAAATACCCATGCAGAGAAAGTAGTATTCCACAATGCATCCGCTTTAGATTGTGTTATAAATTTATAACTGGTATTTGCTTGCCAGTCAAATGGCATGTAGATAGATTTCCCTGTTGTGACGCCTGCATCTACTGTCGTACCGGCACCTTTTCTTACTAATTTTGTTTCATCTGTTTTGTAATTTGACACATAGAATACAATTCTTTTTTCGCCGTTTGCGGTCGTTTGCAATCCTGCGCTTCCACCAGTAAAACCATTGCTTACAAAATTAGTACCTGCAATATCAGAACCTGTTGGTACGGATATTTCATTATAAAACCATTCAGCATTATGACCATTTGTAATATAATTTAAACTGATGCCGGCTCCAGCTCTGGACGCAGTATAATTAGCTGCAACATTAGCAAAAGATAAACCAGAAGTGGTAGCTGATCCATAAACTACGATATCTGAGACATTCGCAAACGTACCGTTTGAAGTATTAGTGATACCTAGTAAATCAACTTTTACATAGCCTGGCTGCGTAATATTGATTAAACCAACTATATATTTTTTATTTGTATTACCAGACATACCTAACACAGTAAACTCTTTTCCGTTTACTATTACTTTAATCGTACTGTTACCGGAAGGTACAGATGCGTTAATGGCAATAAACAGTTCACCTGCTTGACCTGCTCTGAAATAGGTACTCGTAATTGCACCACTGTTTGTCCAGTTGGACAAGCCTGTTGATGTAATGATTTCTTTTCCGCCTGAAACAGGCTTCGTAATAAACGCATTGCCAGCTAATGGTATTAATATACCATCATCTAACGGATCTATTGGAATTCTTGCGCCGGTTGTTCCAGAATCTTGTGGCATGATGCCTGTCTCTCTTTGACAAGAGCTGAAAAATAGCGTACACATCAGTGCGGCCATCGTTAATAAGTTAGGGATTTTAAATTTCATTTTTTTTGTTTTAAATGTTAGTTAATATAAATAAAAGTCAATAATATTAAACAAATAAATTATGACTGATAAAAAAACCATTAAAGACGGTTTAGTGCCAATTCATAAATGCTGTACAATAAAAGTTGAAATATTAAATAAAAGGATTAGGGTTTTTACCAATATTTCTGTTCTAAGTGTAAATTTATACAATATTTTTGATATCGTGTTGAAATTTTTAAAAAAAATGAGATTTTAAATAAAAAAAGAGTGCAACTAATTGAATATCAAAAAAATAAAAATCAACTAAAAATTCCTTTTCGCTGTTTCAACCCGGTATTCATCAGGTTTTTAATTTCTGCTTTAACCGTATCCACCATATCCTGTACCTGATATTCCCTGGAGGCATCTCCTTCAAAATACATTGGTTTTCCAACATTAATAATGACTTTGGAAGGAAAAACAAACGGAATCAGGGCCGGTGCTGCCGGAAATTTTATCAAGCGTTGTAAAAAATCGATATTACCAAAATTAATAATAGATTCTTCGCAGCCAACTATTCCTACTGGAATTATCGGTGATTTTGTCTGCAATGCCATATACATAAATCCTAAACCGAAACGCTGCAACTGATATTTCTTCTTGTAAGGTTTTGAAATACCGCGTGCACCTTCCGGAAAAACCATTACCGCTTCTTCATTTTCGAGCATCTTTATACAATTTTCCGGGTCACCCACCGTGCCGCCCCATTGTGAGAAGATAGAACTGATGAATGGTACCTGCGGAACGAAACGTTCGTACATGCCTTTGGGTGCTCGTGGTGCATGTTCATTCGTCACCATTGAATAACCCAGCATCATTGCATCCAGTGGCAATTGTCCGCTGTGATTTGCAATAATCAGACATCTGCCATTTTTGGGAATGTTTTCCATTCCATGTGTTTCCACACGGAAATAATTATCGTAAAAAAACTTACCGGCACCTACAAAAGGTTTTACACCATTAATATTAAAACCCCATGGATCGTACCCATAAGAGCCCACTTTATTGGGAAATTTAGTCAGAAAGGCATCCACTTCATTGTGGTGTTTCGGTTTTGTAATATTTTGTATGATATCTAAAAATCCCATTTAATTAAAACTTGATTTAAAGGTAAAGTAAGTTGCGGATATTTCAGTAAAAATAATTTTAACTATATATAAACATTTTTAATCGCAGATAACCAATATTTGGTGCTACATTTGAATAGTATTTGTAAAAATCTTTTATTACGATTTTAAACAAAATGAAGTATAAAACAAACATATCTGCAATATTGCTTGCTACACTTATTTTTGTAGCAAGTAATGGCATTGCTGTGTTTGAACACATTTGTAATACTTCCAATACACGCAGCTTTTGTGTGTTTACTGAACCGACTTGCGAAAACGAAGAAGTACTTTCTCCTTGTTGTGAAAAAATCGGATTTAAAAAGAAAGATAACTGCTGCACACACACCCAAATATTTAAAAAATTACCCATCGAGGGCTTTACGGCAAAACTATTGCAACTAAACCCTGTTGAAAAGCAATCTGATATTAAATTATTCAGCCTTTCTCATTCAAATTTTAGTCAGCAAATTCTTGAAAAATATTATTCTGGCTTGTCGCCACCGGAAAATATCTATCAGATAAAATCATTACTTCAACCTTCCTCTATCAGACTGCAAATTTTTCGTTGTTAGTAGATAATTGTATTGTTTCCGAAACAATATTCTTCATCTATTAATTATTAAAATGAAAAAACAAAACAGATGGCTTTTGTTACTGTTGCTTTTTATAAGTCAATATACATTTAGCCAAAATCAACAAAAAATAAAAATTACAATTACCGATAAAAAAACAAAAGAATTTTTACTCGGTGCCAATGTGCAATGGCAAAATTCTATCATTGGTGCTACCACTAACGAATTTGGAATCGCTGACCTGGTGGCAGTTGATAGCCTGCCAAACTCAATTATCATAAGTTACATTGGTTACAATAATGATACTGTCTTAGTTAATACAATTGCTGATTTAAAAATCCAGTTAGAACCAGAAATTCAACTTGGTGAAGTTAAAATAAAAGGGAAACGGCAGACCAATTTTATTGCATCCATCAATCCGATTAAAACAGAAAAAATAGAAGCCGGTGAATTAAAGAGAGCTGCCTGTTGTAATTTATCAGAAAGTTTTCAAACCAATGCATCCGTTGATGTTAACTATAGCGACGCAGTTACCGGTGCTAAAGAAATTAAACTCTTAGGGCTGAATGGCACCTACGTGCAAAATCTATTAGAAGGTGTTCCATTTATGCGTGGTGCCACCGCAACTTTTGGGTTAGATAATATTCCTGCTCCCTGGATGAAATCCATCTCTGTTTCCAAAGGTGTACCATCCGTAAAAAACAGTTATGAAGGCATCACAGGCTCCATGAATATTGAGTTTAAAAGCAGTTTTAACGATTCTACGAAACTATTTTTCGATCTATTTGGCAACCAAAACGGCCGTATCGAAACCAATCTTTTAGTTAATCATAAAATCAACAAGAAATTAGGAACCATGCTGATGGCAAATGGTGCATTTGTGCCTTTTAAACAAGATATGAATAAGGATGGCTTTTTGGATATGCCTTTGATGAAACAGTATAATTTACTGAATCGCTGGAATTATCAAGGCGATAAATTAGAAGGTCAATACATGATAAAAGTATTGAGTGAAAGTCGCATTGCCGGGCAAACCAGTATTCATCATCAGCAAAACGATTCCTTGCCTTTGTATGGTATCAACATCAATACAAAACGCATGGAAGCATTTGCAAAAACAGGCTATATTCTTGATGACCGTGGCGACAAAAGTTTAGGAACTCAATTTTCCGGTGTGTATCATCAGCAAAAATCAAATTATGGGTTGAAACAGTTTGACACGAAACAAGCAACGTTTACCGGAACAGTTTTATATCAAACTAACATAAAAGAGAACGACAATCATATCTTAGTTGGTGGTGTTAATTTTGTGTATGATAAAATTGATGAAAAATTAGATTCTTTACAATTCCGCAGAAATGATTTTGTGCTTGGTTTGTTTGCAGAATATACATTTAAATGGAATTCAAAAATCACGCTTGTTTCCGGTATCCGAGGTGATTATCATTCGCGTGCAGGCTTTCAGGCAAATCCAAGAATACATGCAAAATTCGATTTAACCACTACTACAACTTTGCGGGTTGCGGCTGGAAGCGGTTTCAGAGTACCAAATATTTTAACGGAAAACCAATCGTTGCTGGCAAGTTCGCGTAATCTTGTTTTTACAGAAAATCCGACAAAAGAAGTTGCGTGGAATTATGGAGTTTCTCTCACACAAAAATTTAATTTATTTAATCGCGAAGGAAATTTTTCTGTTGATTTTTTCAGAACTGATTTTACCAAACAAGCTGTTATTGATATAGATAATACTAACAATACAGCTACTATCTCAAACTTAAAAGGCAAATCATTTTCGAATAGCTTGCTGGTAGAATTTAATTTTGAAATATTGAATGGGCTGGATTTGAAAACGGCTTATCGATTGGAGGATGTGCGCACCACTTATCATCGTGTATTATTGCAAAAACCATTGCAAGCACTCAATAAAGGGTTGGTTGCATTGAGCTACAAAACGCCAAACCAACAATGGCAATTCGATGTAAATACCACCATCAACGGAAAGCGCAGATTGCCGAATAGTTTTGAAAGCGATGCTGGCAAACGCTATTCACCACGCTATGTTTTACTAAACGCACAGATACTGAAATATTTCAAACATGCCGAAATATTTGTTGGTGCAGAAAACATAACGAATTTCAGACAAAAAAATCCTATTTTAGGAACACCATTTAGCACGCTTTTTGATACCTATCAGGTGTTTGCACCTATAACTGGAGCAAACGTGTATGGTGGATGTAGAATTTTTATCAATTAAAACAAGTAAACAAAAATAAAATGAACAAAACAAAATCAATCATAGCAATCATTATGTTAATGACTGTTATACTTACAGGGTTCACTGCATGTAACAACAATACAAAAAATAAGGGAAACAACAGCGAACAAGCCTGCTGCAAAAAAGATGGAGAAGCTTGCGGAAAGGATTCTGCTGCATGCGCTAAAACTGAAAAAGATGCATGTTGTAAAAAAGACTCGACAAAAACTGAAAATTAATAACGCTAAAAAACACAAAAATGAAACTAAAATTTATTTTAATACTGACGATAGTAAGCTCACTATTTTCAGCAGACATTCTGGCCAGAGATGCTTACACCAAAACATCCTTTAAAGTTTCCGGTAACTGTGATATGTGCAAAGAAAGAATTGAAAAGGCTGCAAAAGTTGAAGGTGTTAAAAATGCAGTTTGGGATCAGGAATCACATATTTTAACGGTAGCATTTGCGCCAGCTAAAATCACTCTAGAACAAATTCAGCAAAATATTGCGAATGCAGGCTACGATACACCTATGTTTAAGTCGACAGAAGAAAACTACAAAGAACTGCCTCAATGCTGCCAGTATTCAAAAGAATAAAGTAAAACTGTACTATTTTACAAAGCCATCCTACTAATCAGAGTGTTTTTTATTTAAAAAATCAATAAAAAAACACTTATTTTTGCACAACTAATCCAACTAAAATGAAGTTATTCCAACAAGGTTCTATTATTATCGCTGCTGCCATTTTCTTATCCTTAAATGTCTACGCAAAAAAAGAAAAAAAGAAAAGAGAGGACACCATTGCATCTGTAAAAACGATGACAGACTCAGTTAAGACAGCTGTTAAAGATTCTACCAAAAAAGAAAGTAAACCGCTGTTTAAAACGATTAAAGAAGTAACGGAAAAATGCAAAAAAATACCAGGCTTATTCACCATCTACCAGGATACAACTTCCGGAAAGACCTATCTGGAAATTTCAGATGATAAAATAGGAAAAGAGTTTATCTATTTTGCCTACGTGCTGGATGGCTATCTCGATGCAGGCTACGCACGCGGCGGCTACAAAGACAACTCTATCTTTAAAATTGAAAAATATTTTGACAGAATTGATTTCGTTTTACAAAATACCACCTACTATTTTGATGAAAATACAGCATTGAGCAAAGCAAAAGATGCAAACATCAATAAATCGCTTTTCTTATCTGAAAAGATTGCTGCTGCCACCGGCAAAACGTATTTGATTGAAGCAGATAACTTATTTCTTGGTGAAAATATTACCCAGATTAAACCATCTAAGATGCCTACTGATAAATCTGATGCGTTTTCACTGGGCAATTTAAACAGTAAAAAATCGAAATATCTTGGCGTTAAAAATTTTCCGAATAACACGGATGTTTCTGTAGAATATGTATACGACAATCCGTTGCCTGTAAACTATGGTGCCGAAGAAATTACGGATGCTCGCTTTGTTTCTGTAAAATTACAGCACAGTTTAATTGAAGTACCGCAAAATGATTTCAGACCAAGATATGATGATCCGCGTGTGGGTTACTTTATGGAAAAAATCACCGATCAAACTTCTTCCAGTCCAACGCCCTGGAAAGATTTAATTCACAAATGGAATTTGGTTAAGAAAAATCCAAATGAAAAATTATCGGAGCCTGTGAAACCGGTTGTTTGGTGGATTGAAAAAACAACACCAAAAGAATTCAGACCAGTTATTAAAAATGCAGTTTTAGCCTGGAATGAAGCATTTGAACAAGCCGGTTTTAAAAATGCAGTGGAATGCTATGAGCAATCAGATACGGCAAGCTGGGAAGCAGAAGACATCCGATATAATGTACTTAGATGGACAGCGTCACCAAGACCACCTTATGGCGGTTACGGACCAAGTTTCGTAAATCCGCGTACCGGAGAAATTTTAGGTGCCGATATTATGCTGGAATACATTTTTATGACAAACCGTTTGCCTTTAGAAAAATTATATGACATCACAGCCTTGGACAACCAACAGCCTGAAACTCATTTACATTATGACGATTGTGCATTTGGTGAAACCATGCACCAAAATATTTTATACGGCACAGAAATGTTAAATGCATTTGGCTTTTCAGATTTTGATAAACATGAGTTTTTGAAACAAGCTCTATATGATTTAGTATTGCATGAAGTAGGACACACTTTTGGATTGATGCATAATTTTATCGGTTCGCAAATGAATAACATTGAACAGGTTCAAGATCCTGTATTTGGCGCAACCGTAGGCTTAACCGCCTCTGTGATGGATTATACGATTCCGAATATTTCAACAGATAAAAGCAAACAAGGTTTATTTTTTGATATCAAACCGGGACCTTATGACAAATGGGCAATTCAATACGGATATACTCACATTCAGGATGAAACGGAAGAAAATGCTGTATTGAAAAAAATACTTTCAGAATCTGTGAAGAAAGAATACCGGTTTAAAAATGATGCTGACGATATGCGTGCAAGCGGAAAAGGAATTGACCCGAGAGGCAACCTCTACGATATGTCTGATGATGCAATAACGTACGCCGTCGGTAATATAAAAATGGTAAACGAAGCACTTCCTAAACTGCTAACAAAATATAGCACTACGGATCAATCGTATCACCAATTACGCAGCGCTTATCTGACACTTTCCGGTCATTATGCACGCAGTTTAAATGTAATCAGCCGATATGTTGGCGGTGTCTATGTAAACAGAAATTTCGTGGGACAAGATGCTGCATCAAAACCATTTATACCAATTGCATTACAAGATCAGAAACGTGCCATGCAGGCAATTAGCAAATATGCCTTCTCTAAAACTGCTTTTACCGTTCCAGCTGAAATTTATAATTATTTGCAAATGCAACGTCGCGGTCAAGAATTCAGAAGAGAAACGGAAGATCCGAAAATTCACGACAGAGTATTAAACATTCAACGTGGTGTTTTAGATCAACTGTTACATGCAACCGTTTTACAACGACTTACTGATTCTAAAATGTATGGAAATAAATACAGTTTAAATGCAGCTTTGAAGGATATAACCAATGGCGTATTTTTAGAAGACTTAGGTGTTTCCGTTTCTAGTATCAGACAGAATTTACAGGAAGAGTATGTAAGCAGATTATTAACTATTGTAGACTCAAAAGGCACTTATTCTTACACATCTAAATCTGCGGCATTTGGCGAAGTGCAACGCATTTTGAAATGGATGGAAACACCATACGGAAGCGATGCCGCTACACAGGCACACAGAGCACACTTAGCCTATGTAATTAATAAAGCACTGGAGTTGAGTAAATAGCATAACTTGTCAGAATCAGGATTTACAGGATGAAAAGATTATAAGATTTTTTAATCGCGTAAATCCAAAATATCTTGTAAATCCTGATTCAGACAAAACAATTCAGACAAAAATTTCCACTTCAAACAACACGGATTTTCCATCATCGTTGTCAGTAACTAATGTGCATCTATAACTCATTGCTGATTGTTTGGTCATGCAAATAGATTCTATTTTTTGTTTGACAAAAACAGGATTGATGGTATCTAATTCAATTAATTCATCAATGACTACCTCCTGATTATTTAATTTTTGATACGCATCATAAACAACACCAATGACGCTTCCGATAATTTCGCCATCATCATAAGCATTGTGGGTATCTTCTGCAGAAGCAGTCAGCAATAAAATATCATTTTTTTCATCGTAACAAGCGCCTGAAATTCCGAGATTAATTTCATTTAATTTACCAATAGTTATCGGCATCACCTTAAATCTGTCCGGAAATTGTTTCTTTAAGAGCTTTTGATCCGTGATAATTAATTGATTCGGCTGTTTTGTATTTCCTCGATTAAAAAACAAAAGCTTGTCTTTGCAATCTGTAAAACCTTCAATATTCATTTCAGCAATCAGGTTTCTGTCTCTGAAAATAGAATAGAAAGCAGCCGTGCTTATTTTCTTTATTTTATTGTCTGATAAATTAATCAGAAAAGCCACATCGCGTTGCGGTGATTTGGAACCGGAACCAACCACATACAGCATATCGCCAATTATGGTGGCACATTCTAAATCCGGTTTTTCAGGCTTTGGAATACGAATACCATCGTATTCAAATAATTTAAGCTGATTGATTTCATTCCATTCATCATTTAAACAATGCACGCAATTTATGTCATCACCTATCACATATAATGTATTCTTGTAAAATTCCAGTGCAGAACCTGACGGATAGTCAATCGTTTTAGTTCTGAGAAAATTGATTTGCATATAAGATGAATTAGCTTTCCAAATATTTCCCAACAATAGGTAATCGTCTTCCTGAACCAAATGCTTTTGGTGAAACGCGTAAAATTGGCGGCGTTTGATGACGTTTAAATTCATTACGGTTTACCATACGTAAAATACGTGTCACTAATTTTTCATCAAAGCCTAATGATTCTATTTCGTCAGGACCTTGGTGTTGTTCTATATATTGATATAACACTTTATCCAAAATGGCATAATCTGGCAATGAGTCTGAATCTTTTTGTCCTTCGCGTAATTCCGCGCTAGGTGCTTTTGTCAAAATATGGTTCGGAATGATTTCTTCTTCTTTATTAATGTAATTGCATACTTCATAAATTTGTGTTTTATACACATCTGCCAACACAGCCAAACCACCGCACATATCGCCGTACAAAGTTCCGTAACCAACGGCTGCTTCACTTTTATTGGTGGTGTTTAATAAGATATATCCGAATTTATTGCTCAACGCCATCAGATAATTTCCTCGAATTCGTGCCTGTAAATTTTCTTCGGTGACGTCAAAAGGTTTATTTTCAAAATGCGGCTGCAGAATTTTATCATACACATCAAACACTTCTTTTATCGGAATTATTTTATGTGGCGAGCCTAAGTTTTCTACTAATTTTAAACTATCATCTACTGAATGTGCCGTAGAAAATTGAGATGGCATCAATACACTCAACACATTTTCTTTTCCGAGCGCTCGCACCGCCAACACTAATACTAACGCAGAATCCACGCCACCGCTTAAACCTAGTATTGCTTTTTTAAATCCTAATTTTTGAAAATAATTCTGAATACCGCATACTAAAGCATCATGGATTAATTGAACAGAAGAGCAATTTTGAATTTTGAATTTTGAGTTTTGAACTATCGTATTATCTTCATTTACTTCATAAAATTTTACATCTTCAGTAAAATAATCAAACTCATCCATTACATTACCTTTTGCATCCACCACTAGACTTCCACCATCAAAAATCAATTCAGTTTGTGCACCTACGCAATTGCAATAAAATACAGGCAGGTTAAAGGCTGTCGCATTCTTACGCACTACATCAATTCTTTTTTTTGCCTGATTGTAATTAAATGGTGAAGCGGATAAATTGAATAAAATATCTGGTTGTAGTTTTGCCAGTTCAGCCACCGGATTAATTTTATACAAGGGATTTGATTCACCGGTGTCCCAAATATCTTCACAAATTGTAATGGCTAATTTTTTGCCTTTAAATTCTACGACATGAAAATCTTTATTTGGCTCAAAATAACGATATTCATCAAATACATCATATGTTGGCAACAAGGTTTTATGCGCAATGTATTTTACTTTTCCATCTTCAATAAAATACGCGGAATTGAACAAATCTTTTCCATGTTTTGTATGATTTCCGGAAGGTGCACCAACGATAATTGCAATTTTATTTCCAGCCAAAGCAGCCAATTTTCCAATCACGTTTTCGCACTCATGAATAAAATGGTGAAACTCTAAAAAATCTCTTGGCGGATAACCGCAAACGGATAGTTCGCTGAACAATAAAATATCTGCCTTTTCTGTAATTCCTTTCTCGATGGCCGATTTCATTTTTTCAAAATTGCCGTTGAAATCACCGATCATATAATTAAGCTGTGCTAATCCTATTTTCATTTTTACATTTTAATATTTTTAAAAGGAACAAAAGTATTTTTAGTTGCAATTTCTTTATTTGCCACAAAAGTTACAAAAGAGAACAAAAGTTTCTAAAATAACTGGCAAATTATTCTTCAGGAATATTTCTAAATAAATCATTTACGAATGTTTTTTGTCCATCTCTGTATAAATTTACAACATTAAAATTTATTAAAATTCCTTTTGGCGCATCCAACAATCTCATGTAAGTTAATAATTTTGCTTCGTGTATAGGATGAAATAAGTCAACTGCTTTTAATTCGACTACAATTACTTCATCTACATATAAATCGTATCTAAGTCTGGTATCTACATCTAAACCTTTATAAATTACAGAGACACTACATTCTGAAGTATAACTTATATTTCTTAACGAAAGTTCATGCATTAAACATTTATGATAAACACTCTCTAACAAACCTGGACCTAATTTTTTGTGGACTTCAATTGCAGCACCTGTAATTTGATATGTTAAATCCGTCAAATATTTTTTAGTCAACCGCTTATCTCTCATCTTTTGTTTTCTTTTGTATCTTTTGTATTTAAAAATGTCAAAAGTAATAAGTATAAAGTAATAAGTAATAAGATACGTTAAATAAATATTGTCAAGCTAAATTTTATCTTATTTTTGCAGGTAAATTTTGAATGGATGAAAAAAATCAGTTTTTTTACTTTAGTCGTATTGGTGTTGCTAATCCTAAATTCCTGTACCTGCAACAAATCTTCCAACCTTCCTAAAAAAGAAAAAGAAGTAAGTAAATCAGAAGTTAAAGTAGAGATCATCCGATTTGAAAAAGAATTATTTGCCTGCGACCCTAATATGCTGGATGTTGATTTGGTAAAGCTTGAAAAAAAATATCCGGTTTTTTACAATGTATTTTACAATCAGGTTTTAAATATTCCGGATGCCGGCGACAAAGGCACACAATTAAATGTGATGCAGGATTTCATTACTAAAAAAGCGATGAAAGGTTTGTATGACACCGTCCAGCATAAATTCAATAAGCTAGATTTTTTAAAAGACGATTTACAAATTGCATTTGCAAATTATAAAAGTTATTTCCCGGAAAAACCAATTCCAAAAGTAGTAACCTGTATCTCTGAATTTTCTTATTCCGTCTTCACGGCAACTGATTCAATATTAGCGATCTCATTAGATAAATATTTAGGTCCGAAATACATTTACTATCCTGCCGTTTTTCAAGAATATACGTTCATGATAAAAACGTTTGATCAGAAATATATGGCAATAGACTGTGCAAATGTTTTAATCTCCAACATTGTGCCGGTGCCGGACGACAAATCTACCTTACTTGATAAAATGGTTACAGAAGGTAAAATTTTATATGCGATGCAAAGTTTATTGCCGGAGAAGGCAGAAAATGATATTATAAAATACGATAACACACAATGGAAATTTTGCACAGATAATGAAACACAAATCTGGGCTTATTTTCTAAATGATAAATTACTTTACAATACAGACTTTGAGCAGTTCAAGTATGTAAAAGACGGACCTTCTACTTATGGCATGCCGAGCAATAGCCCCGGAAAAATTGGTGCATGGCTGGGCTGGCAAATTGTGAAAGCCTATATGAAAGAAAAACCAAACACCACATTAAAAGAATTGATAGCCATAAAAGACGGACAAAAAATCCTTACGGATTCAAAGTACAAACCAAATAAATAATTCAATAATGATCTTGATAAATTTCTTTTTTTACATGATATTTATCATACCCTAAAATCAAATTCATCTTTATCTTTATCTGGAAATTAAATAAGTTATGGACATTCATAATCACTCAGGTAAAAAGTTATTAGAAATTAAACAGGAATTTCAAGCTCGTTTCCCGTTTCTTAAACTGGAATTTTACAAACATACCCATCAACCCGGTGAAATTTCCGGAAAAGCAGACTTGATAAACTTACACAATACGATAAAAGAAATTACTGAAAACAATATTGATTTTGAATGGCATATTAATGAATCAATGACTGTCACTGAATTGGAAACATTCTTTCAGGAAAAACTGAAAATCGGTCTACACGTATTTCGAAAATCAGGAATTAGCTGGCTGCAAACCGGCGCAACTGACAATTGGACACTAGCAGCTCAAAATACCCGTGGATTGGAAATGTCAGAAGATTTACCAAAAGAGGAACCGGAAGATTATCACGAACACGAATAAGTTTGTAAATAAATCTGAAATCCGTCATACGCCAAAAATATATTTTCCGGCAATTCTTTTTCTACTGCTTCATGTAAGCCTAAATGGTGTGAAATATGCGTAAAATAAGCCCGTTCAGGTTTCACCTTGTTTACTATTTCTATGGCCTGTTCTAAATTAAAGTGCGAATAATGTGTTTCTCTTCGCAATGCATTTAACACTAAAACCTTACTGCCTTTTATTTTTTCGAGTTCTTCATCTGCAATAAAATTGGCATCAGTAATGTAAGTAAAATCGTTGATGCGAAAACCTAAAACTGGCAACTTATTATGCAAAGCTCGAATTGGCACAAAGGAAATATCACCAACGACAAAAGCTGTTTCGCCAATCGTATTTAAATTAATTTGCGGTGCTCCGGCATAATCCTGCGGTTCAAAGGCATAAGAAAACTCATTTTTCAGGATTTGTTGCACGCGTTCTTCTGCATAGACATTTATCGTTTTACCCAATAAATAATTAAACGGTCGAATGTCATCTAAACCAGCCACGTGATCTTTATGTCCATGCGTAAAAACCACAGCATCCAAGTCTCGCACCACTTCGCGCAGCATTTGTTCACGGAAATCCGGTCCCGTATCAATCACCACAGTGGTCGTTTCAGACTGAATCATTAAAGAAGTACGGGTTCTGTTGTTTTTTTTATCTGATGAAAGACAGACTTCACATGTACAGGTTATAACCGGTACACCTTGTGAAGTGCCTGTTCCGAGAAACGTAAATTTCATAGCAGCTAAATATCAAGAAAATTAATCCAGTTCCAGTTTTTGTTGTGCTAACTGCTCAAATAACCTGAGTTGTTTCTCATCCAACAAACTGGTGTCTACCTCAATTTGAGATAAAATATCTATCAACGCATTGATGCGTGCTTCCGTTTCAAAAAACTTATTGACCACAGCCACCCGCTTGTCCTGTAAAATACAATATCCGGATTGAAACCTGCCTTTTTCATAGCGAATCACATAATGATTCTCTTTAAAAATAGATTCTAATGTGGTTAATGTAGTGGCGTTGTACTTAAAACTCATACTGTAAAAGTAGTAAGGAGTAAGTAATAAGCCATAAGTTTTTACGCACAACTTCTAAAATTGTGAAAATTATTTTCTCTATTTAATCCATAGACTTCTAAAATTGAGTATATTTATCAGATAATACCATTTTCAAATTATTTCATTTTTTTCTTATCTAATATTTTTAAATGGTGTTCGTGAATAAAATTATTTCAAATTTTCAAATTAAAAAGTGTTATCCAAAAAAACAAAATACGCCATTAATGCTTTAGTATATCTGGCCAAAAAACCACCCAGAGAACCTGTTTTAATCAGCGAAATAGCTGAACATGAACATATTCCCAAAAAATTTCTGGAAACCATTTTGCTTGATTTACGCAATGCAGGTATTTTAAACTCTAAAAAAGGGAAAGGTGGCGGCTACTATTTAATAAAACAACCGGCTGATGTGAATCTGGCAGAAATTATCCGGTATTTTGACGGTGCTATTGGGTTGCTGCCGTGTGTTACTCATAAATATTATGAAAAATGCGATGAATGCGAAGATGAAAACACCTGCGGTATTCGTATGGCATTTCTGGCAATCCGAAATGAAACGGTGGAATTATTGAAAAACGATACCCTGGAAATGATTATCAAAAACGAGCAAAAACTAAAGAAAAATGCTGTCAAATGACACACTCCAATTTCTGAAAGAATTAAAGAAAAATAACAACAAAACCTGGTTTGAAGCTAACCGGAAACAATACGAAAACGCTCAAACCGAGATAAAATCGTTTATTGGAGACTGGATAAAAAATTACGGCAAGAAAGATGCTTCCGTTGCCAATTTAGATCCTAAAAAATGCACCTTCAGAATCAACAGAGATGTTCGGTTTTCTGCCAATAAAGATCCTTACAAAAACAACTTGGGTGCTTACCTGAACAAAGGTGGAAAAGGCAGCAACACGGCAGGTTTTTATCTGCATATAGAACCGGGAAATTGTTTCTTTGGCGCAGGAAATTATATGCCAATGCCGGATGAGTTAGCCAAAATAAGACAGGAAATTGATTATAATTTTTCTGACTTTAAGAAGATAATTTCTGCTAAAAAATTTAAAGACAACTTTGGTGATTTAAGCACTGAAAATAAATTAAAAAGACCACCAAAAGGCTACGAAGAAACGAATGAAGCCATTGAATATTTAAAATTAAAAGGCTTTACTGTCTTCAGGAAATTAAAAGATGAAGACCTGACGGGAAAAGACCTGCTAAAAACAATAACAGATCTTTCACTGACTGTAAAACCGCTGGTGGATTTTTTGAATGACGCCATTGAATAATTATACAAATGGAACTATTTTTATGACGTATTGGTTTATTGAAAACAAAACATAATGCTGTGCAATTGAATATTCTTACATTCTTTATTTTCGTTTTAGTTAATAGCTTATTATTCCTGTTTCATTTTTGGATTTTCAGAGGACCATATCCATACCTGGCATGGATTACAGCTATTATTCATTTAATTATATTATTCTTATTTTTATCATCCAAAAAATTCTTTAAAAAACCATGAAACAAAAACGAATACAATCAGTTGGTGCTTTTATTTTTCTAGCAACTATAACATTTTTTTCTTCCTGTAATCGCGTACAACCGAATTACGAAGGTGTAT
This sequence comes from Chitinophagales bacterium, assembly GCA_044357355.1. Classification (GTDB taxonomy): domain Bacteria; phylum Bacteroidota; class Bacteroidia; order Chitinophagales; family JADIYW01; genus JADJSS01. The sequence goes on along the minus strand of JBIKPT010000015.1, from coordinate 11,995 downwards.
TAATGAAAAACTATGGAAGAAACGGTAAATCAGATTTTAAACTTGTTACAGGTTCACAAGGAATATTAGGACCAGGGACAGAACTTTATCAGGTACCTATGTTTGAACAAAAAGCAGATCCTGCTGAAGTTTTAATTACAGCAAAAGATGCCGGTGTTTTTACAGTTGATCCTTCACTCACCTATCAGGCTATTCGCGGAAAAGGTATTGATATTATTTTTAACTACAAGCATGTTGGAATTAACGATGCAAATACTATTATGGATAATATCGAAATGAGCGTTTTAAATGCTTTAGTAGTAAATGCATATCGCGAAGAGGCAAGAAATTTTCCTACAGATAGCTTAATGAATAATTTAAGCTTCTTTGAACAGGCAGTTGAAAGCAGATTAAAAATAAGTTTTGAAAATAAATACTTTACATTAACTGCTTTAACCAGTGGTCTAAAACCACCTACAAGTATGGCTGAAGCTATTGAAAGAAGAAACAACGCGAAACAGCAAGCAGAGCAAGTTAAAAATGAATTGGAAGTAGCTAAAATGAATTTGGAAAAAGCTAAAATTGAAGCGGAAGCAAATAGAGTTAAAGCTAGTGGACTTGAACCAAGAGTGTTACAAGAACAATGGATTGAAGCCATCAGAAATACATCCAATAAAGTGATTATCACAGATGGCAGAACTCCGATAATTTTAGGTAACAATTAGTCTTTACTAAAACCTTAAATAAACAATGTTATCACATTGATAATAAATTATCTTTCAGATAATTGCTATTTTTGATAATCATGGCAAAAGAAGTTTCATTTCCGAAAGAAAAAATCAAAATCTTATTATTAGAAGGCTTGCATCAGTCGGCCTTCAACGAGTTTCATAAAAAAGGATACGCTACTATTGACAGTTACAAAGAAGCAATGACCGAACAGGAACTGCTGGATTGTATAGAAAACTATCATATCATCGGTATTCGCTCCAAAACCAACCTGACTGCACCTGTACTGGAAAAAGCTAAAAAGCTAATGACGATTGGCTGTTTTTGTATCGGCACCAATCAAGTTGACTTAAACAAAGCAACTGAATTAGGAATTCCGGTCTTCAATTCACCTTATTCCAATACACGTTCCGTAGCAGAATTAATTATTGGCAATTCCATTATGATGTTGCGCCGCATTCCGGAAAAAAATAAATATATGCACGAAGGCAACTGGCAAAAAACAGCGGCCAAAAGTTATGAACTGCGCGGAAAAACTATTGGTATAGTAGGTTATGGACATATCGGCACACAAGTTTCGGTGATGGGTGAAAGCATGGGTTTAAAAGTTATCTATTATGATGTAGAACCAAAATTGCCATTGGGAAATGCGAATGTGGTGGACACACTGGAAGAATTACTGGAACAGTCAGACATCGTAACGCTGCACGTTCCTGCAACACCGCAAACAAAAAACATGATTGGCGAAAAGGAATTTGCACGGATGAAAGATGGCGTTATTTTTCAGAATTTATCACGCGGCACCGTAGTAGATATTAAAGCGCTGACCAATGCGGTGAAAAGCGGGAAAGTTGGAGGTGCAGCAATAGATGTTTTTCCTTCAGAACCGAAACAAAACGGCAAAGGTTTTGAATCTTCCTTAGTGGGTTTGGATAATGTGATTTTAACGCCGCACGTCGGTGGTTCAACACAGGAAGCACAGGAAAATATAGGAACGGAAGTCGCTGTAAAGCTTACCGGTTATCTGGATAACGGCAGCACTTTAGGCTCTAAAACAGTACCGGAAATCAGCTTGTCTGTGCAGCACAACACCAGACGTGTTTTGCATATTCATCACAATGTTCCTGGTGTGTTAAGTGAAATTAACTCTATCCTGTCCAAACACGATGTAAACATACTGGCACAATACTTAAAAACCAATGAAACCATTGGCTATGTTGTACTTGATGTAGATGCAAATGCCGATTTAGAAATGATGGAAGATTTAAAGAAAGTAAAAAACACCATCAAAGCAAGAATTTTATATTGAGATTAATCCTGTTTACTATTTGCATAATTATTGTTTATGATAAATAACGAAAAGTGGGAACATGCAGAATATAAAAGAAGCGTGGGCTGGCAAAACCAGCGGAGCATTTGGTTTTGCCTTGTCTTTTTTGGTTACTTTTTTTGACTAAGAAAAAAAGTGACAAAATTTGAACTTTATAATCTATTGCATAAAAAATCTCATAATTAATTTAAACCGAACAATGCGTTGAGATTAATCTTTATGATAGACTAATAACGGAATTTTGCCATACATTGCCATTTCATTTGTGTTGCTTTTTGAGAACAGTCTTTCCAAAAACGATTTTTTATGCGTGGACATCACCAATAAATCAACATGATGTTTTTCTAAATAATGATCAACTCCTTCTTTTACATCCGAACCGTCTACCGTTTCCAGTTTTATCTTTTCTAAACCGAACGCTCTGTCCAGCTGAATCATCAAGTGCTCGTTTATCGGTTTAAAAAAGAAACCTGTATTAACGTTCAATATCTTTATATTTTCAACATTCAATGCTCCGGCAAATGCAAACAATTTTGATAACACCGCAGTGTCGTCCTCTTTTAATTCATCCAGATAAACAATATTAAAAATCTTGTCGCATACACAATGCTGCGGTACCAGCAATACCGGATAGACAGTGTTTTGCAGAACATGTGCAGCATTACTTCCAAGGAGTTTATTTACAATTCCACTGGCACCGGTGGTGCCCATTACGATTAAATCCGGCTTAAGTTCTTTTACCAGATCGGCAATTTCATCTGCAACCATACCCATTCCGATGGTAGATTCAACGGTAAAACCTTCCTCTCTCAATCCGGCACTCATTTTATCGACACCTTCGATGGCTGCTTTTCTGATTTGTTCCAGAATCTCTGCAGGCATGCTAATATCCGGATACGAATAATCAGCAACCGGAAGCGAGTAAAAATTAGCCAAATGTATACTTGCCTTCGTCTTTAAGGCAATTGATTTTGCCACTTTCAATGCATTATTCGCTGCATCAGAAAAATCTGTAGGTACTATTATTGTCTTCATAATTCGAATATTTCTATAAAAGTAATTCATTTTTAGGCTTTATTCAATGATTTTTATCATACAGACACATTTGAGTGTACTCTACTAATAATTGTCATATTATCCAAAAACAATAAATTAATCTTACCGAAATAATAGCAATATAGCTTTTCACTATCTTTGTTGCCTACAATCTTATTAAAAATGATAAACCTAATCTTGTTTGGACCTCCGGGAAGCGGCAAAGGAACTCAAGCAGCAAAAATCGCAGAAGAATTTAATTTGTACCATATCTCCACAGGTGATTTGTTTCGTTCTGAATTGAAAAACGAAACACCGCTTGGAATGGAAGCCAAAAAATATATGGATAAAGGCGAATTGGTTCCGGATGAAGTAACGATCGGTATGCTTTCCAATAAACTGGATGAATATGCCGGAAGAGTTGAAGGCTTTATTTTTGATGGCTTTCCACGCACGCAGCCTCAGGCTGAAGCATTGGATAAATTGCTGGATTTGAAGAAAACAGATATCAGTAAGGTATTGGCATTAGAAGTAGAAGAAGATGAAATCGTAAAACGTATCAAAGAACGCGGTAAATCTTCCGGCAGAGCGGACGACTTAGACGACAACATTATCCGTAATCGCTTTAAAGTATATCTCAAAGAAACGGCACAAGTGGCAGATCACTACAAAAAAGTAAACAAAGTCGTTTCATTAAACGGCGTAGGAACAATTGATGAAATATTTGAAAGCCTGAAAACTGAAATCAATAAAGTAAAATAGCTATTTTCAATTATACAGACCTTGAAGGTTTTTATAGCCTTCAAGGTCTTTTTTATTTCTATCTTTACAAATACCAATGGAAGGAAGCAATTTTATAGACTACGTAAGAATATTTGTCCGTTCCGGTAACGGCGGCGGCGGCTCCGTGCACTGGCGCAGAGAAAAATACGTACCCATGGGCGGTCCCGACGGTGGCGATGGTGGAAAAGGCGGCAGCATTATTTTGCGTGGCAACAAGCAATTGTGGACGTTATTGCATTTAAAATACAGAAAACATATACATGCCGATGATGGAAAGAGCGGAGAAGGCGGCATGCGAAGCGGAAAAGGTGGTGAAGATATTATCATAGAAGTGCCGCTGGGAACCTTAGCAAAAGATGCGGAAACCGGCAAAAAAGAATTTGAGATTTTAGAAGACGGGCAAGAAGTGGTCTGGATGCAAGGAGGCCGCGGCGGACAGGGAAACACTCATTTTAAAACATCCGTACGTCAGGCACCGCATTTCGCACAATCCGGTGAAGAAGGTCAGGAAGGCTGGAAAATACTGGAATTAAAAGTACTGGCTGACGTGGGTTTAGTTGGATTTCCAAACGCAGGAAAGTCAACCTTACTTTCCGTTTTAAGTGCCGCAAAACCTGAAATCGCCGATTATCCGTTTACCACCTTAGTGCCAAATTTAGGTGTCGTTCCTTATCGTGGCGACCGTTCCTTTATTATGGCAGATATTCCTGGAATTATTGAAGGTGCGCACGAAGGCAAAGGTTTGGGTGTTCGTTTCTTAAGACATATTGAACGCAATTCCTGTTTACTCTTTATGATTCCGGCAGATAGCGATGATATCAAAAAAGAATATAAAATTCTGGCTAAAGAGCTCAAACTTTATAATAAAGAATTGGTGAACAAACCCAGAATCATTGGTATTTCCAAAGCAGATTTATTAGATGATGAATTAATTGCGATGCTCAAAAAAGAATTGCCGAAAAAAATTCCGCATGTGTTCTTTTCTTCTTTATCCAGCAAAAACATCATGGAATTAAAAGATGTTCTATGGAAGATGATGAATGACTGACACGTCAGCTAATTTCCTGATCTTTATTTTTTTCTGTATTATCTTCTTCTTCAATCTTTATTATCGCATCCGAATCTAATTCTATTTTCAAATCTTCCGTGATTTTCAGTGTCTCATTCTGTATGATTAATGGAACATCGTTTGTGGATTGCTGTTCATCTTGCAAATTAATACGTTGCTCTTTTGGAATATAATTTTCCTTATACCTGCGTTTTAACAATTCTTCTTTCCAGGCTGCCTCTTTTTCTTTTCGTGCAATTTTTAGTTGTGCTTTCTCAGCTTCGTACTTTTGTTTCCAGGCTGCTTCTTTTTGTAACCTTACAAGACATTCTTCTTCTGTTTCCGGTTTGGTAATTTTCAATTTACTCGGATGAATTTCAAAAAAATCATTCACCGGAATCTGAATAATCCACCAGAGAAATTTCACTTGTGCCACACCAACACTTTGCATTTTTATATGCTGAGACAACAGCGATGAGATGGCCTGAAATAAAGATGTAATAATGCTGATTTCTGACATCGTGGTCAGCACTTCATCCTGATGTCCTTTTATGCGTGTTGGTTTTTCATAGCTCATTTTACCAACTTTCAATCCATCTCGATTCAGCAAATCGGTTTTAATGGAAAGTATGGTTATCGGCAGAAAAAAAGAGTTCTTAATGCGAATATCTGTTTCTGTTCTTACCGACGTAAGTCCGATTTCCTGCGTGCGCACCTCCACAATATCAATCATCTTGTTCGCCGTTGCTTTCTTCAGGATATACGCTTTTATTTTATGCTTAATGTATCTGATCATAATTGACTTTTTAGAAAACCTATCCTCTATTTGTTTTAGCTAAAGTATTGTTAAATTAGGCATTCTCTGTTGTTTCAACGCTAAACTTAGATTAAATTCAACAGTACAAACAAATAATAATACAAAATCTGCAATAATTTAAATAGTAACTAATGGAACACCTCAGCACCGTCATCGCCATTCCTGTTTTTTTACTAATGATTTTGGTAGAATATTTTGCCACCAGAAAAGAACATCCGGAATATTACCGACTGAACGATGCCTTAACGAATTTGAATGTAGGCGTTAGTCATTTGCTGTTTAAATTACTCACTACAGGACTGATGTTTGGAGCCTATGTATGGACGAAAGACCATTTCGCCATGGTGGAGCTGAGCGGTCTTTGGGCATATGTGGTGGTTTTTATCTTGTTCGATTTTTGTTTTTACTGGGCACATCGTGTCGGACATGAAGTCAATCTTTTCTGGGGCGCGCATGTGGTACACCATCAAAGTGAAGAATACAATTTAACGGTGGCGTTGAGACAATCCTGGATTCACAGCTTACTGGCATTTGTTTTCTTTTTGCCGATTGCCTTTTTAGGCGTAGACATATTGACACTTGGTATAGTCGCCAGTCTTAATTCCTTCTATCAATTCTGGATACATACCAAAGCAGTGAAACGCATGCCGAAATGGTTCGAAGCCATCTTCAACTCACCGGCACACCACCGTGTGCACCATGGTGTAAATCCAAAATACATAGATAAAAATCACGCCGGTATGTTCATTATCTGGGACAAGCTATTCGGCACCTTTCAGGAAGAAGAAGAAGAACCAACATATGGCATCACCAAGCCATTGAACAGCTGGAATCCGGCATGGGCAAATATTCATTACTATGTAGAGATGTATCAGGCCGGCAAAAAATTCAACTCAATAAAAGACAAACTAAAGCTGGTGTTTGCCAAGCCGGGCTGGCAGCCTGATTACCTCGGCGGACAATTAGCGATACCGAAAGTGAATCCGCAGCAAGCAAAATATGATATACAAGCGGTGAGCCGCGGCTTAAATATCTACGTGCTGGTGCAGTTTGCATTTATTATTGCAGGACTAAGTGCTTATCTGTATCATTTTGAGAAACTCTCAATGTTTTATAATTTTCTTTCTTTTAGCGTGCTGATGCTTTCTACGGTTATTTGCAGTGCCATACTGGAACAAAAAGTTTGGGTAAAATATGCAGAATACGCGCGTTTGCTGATTGCCTTTATTGCGTTAAATTCCATGTATTACATCAACTACAATGCCTGGTTCTATATCATGCTGATACCGTCTGTTATTTTAACCGCTTACTTTTTAGGATGGTACACGCTGAACATTAACAACAGGTTTGTGTTGAAGAGAATTATGAAATAAATAGGTGAATTTATCTTATTACTTTGATATATTTACTTATGATGTAGCTGTGTATTTATAGATTGCTTGTTAGCTAAAAAACAGAATTATGTTTATAAAAATTATACCGACAGAAAAGCCTTTAGAATTAGGTGACGTTGTTCAATTAAAATCTGGTGGACCAACTATGACAATTGAATTTATAGAATGGAGAAGTAATGGAAATGATGGCAAAGGTAAAAACGCATTGTGTGTTTGGGTTGATGATAATGCATAATGCTATTTTAAAGAGAGAAAATTTTAAAATATGGGCATTGAAAAGAATTGTACCTATTTATTAATAGTAAACAATACTCATTGGTTCGTGTCTCACGAACAAAAATCTATTTCACCTTCTGGCACAACTCTACCAGCACGCCATTGGTCGTTTTTGGATGAAAGAAACACACCAGTTTATTCAACGCACCTACATACGGTTTTTCTGTCAACGGTTGAAAGCCTTCACTTTTCAGTCGTTCTATTTCTGCATAAATATCTTCCACTTCAAACGCCACATGGTGGATGCCTTCGCCTTTGTTTTCTAAGTATTTGTGTACCGTGCTTTTCTCTGAAACAGGCTGTATCAGTTCCACTTTGGTATCTTCCAACGCAAAAAAAGATACCTGCAAATGCTGCGTTTCCAGTAGTTCCTGGTGAAACGGCGCTTTGTTAAACAGTTTTGAAAATAACTCGTTGGATGCTTCCACATCTTTTACCGCAATACCAATATGGTCTATTTTTTTCATGTGCAATTTTTTTACTCTTTATAATCTAAATCTAAGCATTCATTAAACAAACTTGTTTTGTTTAATTTTTTCGTGTTTTTATTAAACAAAATAAACATAAGTGTGTTATAAGAGCAAATATAAAGTAAATCATAAACAAACATCTCATGAAAAAATTACTCTTAGTCGCTTTCGTAGCGCTTTTATCAGGTTGCATTCCAACCAACCTCAATCCAATTAATACAGTTGACACCACTATTGATCTAAACAGATATTTGGGAAAATGGTATCAGATAGCTGCATTGCCGCAGGTCTTTTCTTTCAATGCAAAATGCGTTACTGCAGAATACAGCCTCAATACTGACGGATCTGTTAAAGTAGTCAATAAACAAATCACACAAGACGGATCAGCGCAGGAAATTGTAGGCAGAGCAACCGTAGAGCCAAATTCCGGAAATGCAAAATTACGCGTTGGATTTTTTGGTCAGCAACCAGCAGAACCTAACTACTGGATAGTAGAAATCGCTGACGATTATTCATATGCTGTGGTTTCAGATAAAAACAAATTTACGTGGTGGATTTTAAGCAGAACACCACAAATGGATGAAACAAAAGTACAAGAGATCATCACACGTTGGGCAGGATTCGGAGTTAATATGTCGTTATTGCAACGCACCGTGCAGGATTGCGAATAAATCTATATCATTTACAACATAGATCAAAAAATAAAAAGATAAGCAAAACAGCGTTTTTCATCTAAGATGATTCCGAAACTTCGGAACTATTGTGGAACTAAGTCTGTACAACATTTTACTACAGTCCTAAATTCCTTTACAAAAACGCTATGTGTCTGTGTGTTTCAAAAATTATGTTGAAAATTGTATAGTTTTACATCGTGATTTATCTCGATTATAATGCTACTACACCGGTAGACGAACAAGTACTGCTGGCGATGTTGCCTTACTTCTCGGAGAAGTTTGGCAATGCCGCCAGCAGTACGCATTTAGCAGGTGCCGAAGCTAAAGATGCCGTAGAAAATGCACGCGCTCAGGTGGCTGCAACGGTTAATTGCGAAGCACAGGAAATTATTTTCACGTCCGGTGCCACCGAGGCCATTAATCTAGCCATCAAAGGTGTTTACAACAACTACCAAACCAAAGGGAATCATATTGTAACGGTAGCAACAGAACATAAAGCTGTTTTGGATACCTGCAAATTCTTAGAAAAAAAAGGTGCTGAAGTTACGTATCTGAAAGTAGATGAAAATGGTTTGATTGACTTGAAGGAACTGGACAATGCTATCACAGTGAAAACAATTTTGGTGTGTATCATGTATGCCAATAATGAAACCGGTGTCATTCAGAACATTCGGGAAATTTCTCGAATCACACATGCTAAGAATGCGATTTTCTTTTGCGATGCAACACAAGCCATCGGTAAAATCCCTTTGGATGTTCAGGCAGATGGCCTCGATCTTCTATGTTTATCAGCACATAAATTTTACGGACCAAAAGGAATCGGAGCCTTATATGTGCGGAGAAAAAATCCTCGCGTCACGCCGGAACCGCTGATACATGGTGGCGGCCACGAGCGTGGTTTGCGCAGCGGCACACTCAATGTACCTTTAATTGTCGGACTTGGAAAAGCATGTGAAAATATTTCACAGATGCATGCTGTAAAATCTATGCGCGATGCATTTGAACAAACCTTACTGAAAAAATTTGGCAATACCATTGAAGTAAATGGAATTGGCGCATCCAGATTGCCAAACACTTCCAATATCAGCTTTCCATTTAAAGCAGTGGATTTCATTCGGCATACCAAAAGTAAACTGGCTATAAGTACCGGTTCTGCATGTACATCAGCGGAAAATTTACCCTCTCATGTGTTAACGGCAATGGGAATTTCAAAAGAAAAAGCTGAAAAATCAATCCGGTTCAGTCTGGGAAAAAACATCACTTCATCAGAAATGGATATCGTCATCGGATTAATTGAATCTCTCTTAGAAAAGCAACAATAGATTATCTCGTTCTATAGTTTGAGTATTTGATTGTCCAAAATATAAAAAAAAAGTTGGTGCAAGCAGGATGTAAAGAAGCGTGGGCTGGCAAAACCAGCGGAGCATTTGGTTTTGCCTTGTCTTTTTTGGTTACTTTTTTTGACTAAGAAAAAAAGTGACAAAAGTTTAAAATAAAAATCAATGGTTAAAATATCTAATTGTAACTTAATCCGTACAACACAATAGTTTATTTTTTACGAATATACTTTTCTGTCTGTAGTTCAAGATATTTCCAGCTCAACGTAAGCGTGTCGCCATTGGCAGACAAATAATATCTTGCCGGTCTTTCATCATTAAACTGAATCATATCCGACGTATTTTCTTTAAAAAGAATACAGTTTCCACTTCTTGGCAAGGTATTCTTTTTGGTATGAATTTCCATAAACGTATTATCTCCTTTCAATTCCAGTTCTATGTTATCAGCCGTACTTTCCGGTGTGGAAATTCCATGTCGTATACCGCAGCAATCCGTTTCAAACCAGATCCAGCTTCCAAAAATATTTTTAGGTGCAACCGGTTTAACTGGCTCTACCCATTCTGCGTCTTTTTTGGGCTTGGGCAATTTAGGCGGCTTGGCATCCAGAGAAACCATTGTAATTGTAATAAAAACTATTAGTGTTAAAAAAAACTTTCCCATTCGTGCTTAAATTTGGTTAAAATTATAAAATTTACATCAAACAATAATATACTTACAAATTTATTGCCAAAAAATGAGCGAACTACAAAAAATAAGGATTGATAAATGGCTTTGGGCGGTGCGTATGTACAAAACAAGAACATTAGCAACAGAAGCATGTGCTGCCGGAAAAATAAAAATTGATGGTGAAGCGGTGAAAGCATCTTATCTATTAAAAATCGGTCAGTTAATCAATATGAACAGGCAAGGCGAAAAATGGACGCTAAAATCTGTAAAACTGATTGAAAAACGCGTCAGTGCACCACTTGCCGTTGTCTGTTACGAAGATTTAACGCCACCAGAAGAGAAAAACAAACTGCAATTTCCTGCCACCTTTTACGAAGTCCGGGACAGAGGAATAGGCAGACCTACCAAAAAAGACCGTCGGGAAATTGATAAATTTAAAGACACAGATGATGAATAAAGCAATAGCAGTCGGACGGCTTTGAGCCTTCTGACTGCTTCATAAAATGGTCAGACGACTTAAAGTCGTCCGACCATTTTTACGTAACTTTAAATATTAATAACAAACTAAGTATCCGAAAAACAACATTTTAACACGAAAAAGTAGTAATTTTGTACTAAATAATTAATTATGTTTGGAATGCACGGCCCGGAACTTTGGTTCATCTTAGCAATAGTAGTCTTACTTTTTGGTGGCAAAAAAATTCCTGAATTAATGCGTGGCGTTGGTAAAGGAATCCGCGAATTTAACAGCGCGAAAAACAACTTACAGGATGAGTTTGAAAAAGGATTAAAAGAAGACGAATCCAAAAAATTGCCGGAAAGCAAATAAGCTAAATTCTTTAAAAAGTGGAAGTGTACAGATCTCTGAAGAAGCTGCAAGAAGATTTATATAAAAAAAAATTAACGGCAACCGCACTCACTCAATCTTCCTTCTCAAAAATTAATGACAACACTGACTTAAATGCTTTCATTGAAGTATTTGAAGAAAGTGCGTTGAATGCTGCACAAAAAATAGATGCTAAAATTGCTAATGGTGAGCCACTGGGAAAACTATTTGGCTTAACGATAGCTATCAAAGACAACATTGTCTACAAAAACCACAAAGTAACCGCAGCTTCTAAAATTCTGGATGGATTTGTTTCACCCTATTCTGCCACTGTTATTGAAAGATTATTGGCTGAAGATGCCATTATCATTGGTCGCACCAATTGCGATGAATTTGCCATGGGTGGCAGCAATGAAAACTCCATTTATGGAGCCGTAAAAAATCCGCACGACACATCACGTGTTTCCGGTGGTTCTTCAGGAGGTTCCGCAGTGGCCGTTGCCGCAGATTTATGCATGGCAGCTTTAGGTTCAGATACAGGTGGCTCTATCAGACAACCTGCTTCGTTTTGCGGCATTGTTGGCCTGAAACCAACGTATGGCAGGGTATCCAGATATGGGTTAATTGCAT
>JBIKPT010000123.1:0-8602 GCA_044357355.1 Chitinophagales bacterium | reverse complement strand
TGAATAGAAAATTCTACGACGCCGGAAATATCAGATACTTGCCATTCCAGAATATCTTTATTGACTTCACTGAATCCTTTCAAGTTAATAAATTCCAAATTTGCATCATACGTTGTAAGTCCAACACGGGAAGATATAGTTGAATTATCTTCGCTGTAAACATGGTTGCAGGTTAATACAATACAAACAGTTAAAATTAATAGGTTAATTGTTGATTTTGTGAAAGTACTTAACACAGTTAAGCATGCTTTCGTTTTTTTGAAGGCTTTCATTTTAAAGGGGTTTTATGTTTAAAAAATAATTTACTTTTATGAATAGAAGATTTATCGGAGTCATCTATTTTATAAAATACCAGGGTACTTTTAATCGATTTATGTTTTTATATGAATGCATAAAAGCGTATTAAAAATGTCTTTATTTCTTGAATTAAAATTATACATTTTTTAGTGTAACTAACATAGGTTAAAGTATGAAAGAAGTGTAGTGATTTCTACTACACGCTAACAATCACTATCGTTAAAATACAAGGATTATAAAACTGCAAGATGTAAAATAACTTAAATCACTACTATCATCCTAATTAAAAATTATAACAGCCTGTATGGTAATTTTTCTTTTTCTTTGGTGTTAAATCATACCCAATCATAATTTCATGCGTACCACTGTTCAAACCTGCTAATTTTGATAAGGTGTAATCATAGGAATAGCCAATCATAAATTGTTTTACAGGCCAGGCTTCCACCATAAAATCTATACTATCAGGATTTGTCAATTTTACTCCATTACTTTTATTCGCAAATGTAGTATGGTATTGTGCTCCTACATTTACTTTATTATATAGCATTAAACTGAGATTAAAATCGAATGTATGCGGCACTTTCTGAACAGCGCTTGCTATATATGAATATTGAACTTGCGGACGAATCTTAATGTGTTTATTAACAGGAATAACAGCACCAGCCATAAAAACTAAATGAGCTGTTCTAACTGCATTAGATACATTGTCATATTTATTAGCAAGCCTGCCTTTTATAAAATTGGGACAACTTGCACCAACATAAAAATTTGGGTGATAAATATAAATTCCTGCGCCTACATCAGGCAACACTCTGCTTACATTTTCTTTGTATTTATTATCATTCGGATTAACCAAAATGGCTTCTGTTGCATTTAGTTTATACCACAAGATTCCGGTGTTTATACCAATACTCAGTTTAATTTTTTTACCTAAGGAAACACGGTATGCATATGTTACATTAAATTGATTTTTCTGCTCAAGTCCTATTCTGTCGTTCACATAATAGAAACCTAAGGCAAAAAATTCTTTTTTAAATGGACTGTGTATACTAAATATTGTTGTTTTGGGAGCGCCTTCTATAGCGTGACCTCTTTTTGCAGACCATTGATCTCTATATAATGCACGTATACTTAATGCTTCTTTAGAACCGGTATATGCTGCATTCTGCGGAAGTTTGCTATACATAAATTGGGTGTATTGTGCATTTTGCTGTGCCCGTGCAACAGTAGTACAAACAATTAATATAATAGTTATACAAACGAACTGGCTTAGTTTATTTTTCATTTTTTAGGGTTTTAAATGTTAGGTATTCGCAAAAAAAACTAAATTCATTATCTGCGCAAAGTGATGAATCCGTCTTTATTTAATTTACTTATGTTGTCAGATGAATAGTTGAGTATATAGAAATAAGTACCATCAGGAAGCGGAACATTGTTATATGTTCCATCCCATTGGTTCGTATATTGGTCATTTCTATACACCTCAATTCCCCAGCGATTAAAGACACTAAATTGCACATCACCTCTTGCACATGGAATCTCGAAAGTATCGTTAACGCCATCACCATCAGGAGAAAATGCATTTGGCAAAATGCAGCCTTCTACCATAATATAAACCCATGCATTATCATTTCCTTCAGAATAACAACCATATTTTAGCAAATCATCTGTGTTTATATTATTGTTTAATTTGTAATTAAAACTATCAATACCCAAATAACCTGTTAAAGGTTTGTAAGTAATAGTACCATCGCTGTTTACCATTGCGGTGCCATGTGCGGGTGCTGTAATAATTGAACCATTAGTTAGTTTAAGTGTCTCACCAGAAATTATTTTATCGTTTTGTAATACATCAATGTTTACTGAGGTATTTGGATCTGTTCTTGTTGCATCATTTACAGCATCAATAAAGGATAATAAAGGTGCAGCAACAAAGATGACCACATCATCCGTCACTAAATGGCAATTATCGCTTGCAGAAAGGCGAAGTACAACAGGACCTGTATAGTTATTGGATGGATAAAATAGTACACCTGAAGGATTGCTGGTGGTTTCAACATTACTCAAAACGCCTTCACCTGATACAACAGACCAACTTCCACTTTTTATATATCCGCTAACAGAAGCGCCACTTAATGGAATACCATAAACTTTATTGCACACCGTAAAATCTTCTCCTGCATTTACGTTTACTGAAGGATTTACAACAATGTTAACCGTATCTGTATTATAGCATCTTTGATTATAAATTTTCCATATAAATCTGTAAATACCAGGAATAAGATTTGATAAAGTTGTTTCAGAATTTACAAAAGACGAGATAGTTGCTGTATTAGGTCCGGAAAATTGTGACCATATTCCTTTATTCGTTGCAGTTGGTGTATTCGCTTTTAAAGTTAAAGAAGTTGCACAAATATTCTGATCATTTCCGGCTGTTGCAATGTCAACATTCTTTAAAACAGTTATACTTACTTCATCAGATGATTTGGAACAAGAATGATTCGAAATAGTCCATAGAAAACGATAAGTACCCGCTATTAAACCATTTGCACGACTGGCAGGATTATTAGGTGCATCAAAAGCAATAGAATTTGGTCCTGAAATTTGTGTCCAGGTACCTATTCCATTTTCAGGCGTATTGGCTTTTAACAATATACTGCTGGTTAAACACAATGTATCATCGGTACCGGCATTTGCGTTTACTGAAGGATTTACAACAATGTTAACCGTATCTGTATTATAGCATCTTTGATTATAAATTTTCCATATAAATCTGTAAATACCAGGAATAAGATTTGATAAAGTTGTTTCAGAATTTACAAAAGACGAGATAGTTGCTGTATTAGGTCCGGAAAATTGTGACCATATTCCTTTATTCGTTGCAGTTGGTGTATTCGCTTTTAAAGTTAAAGAAGTTGCACAAATATTCTGATCATTTCCGGCTGTTGCAATGTCAACATTCTTTAAAACAGTTATACTTACTTCATCAGATGATTTGGAACAAGAATGATTCGAAATAGTCCATAGAAAACGATAAGTACCCGCTATTAAACCATTTGCACGACTGGCAGGATTATTAGGTGCATCAAAAGTAATAGAATTTGGTCCTGAAATTTGTGTCCAGGTACCTATTCCATTTTCAGGCGTATTGGCTTTTAACAATATACTGCTGGTTAAACACAATGTATCATCGGTACCGGCATTTGCTGTTGTAGGTATTGCGTAGTTTTCTACTCTTTTTACATCGGCACTCGAACATAAACCATTTGAAATTGTCCATTTTAAAAGATAAGTACCTGTTGCTGCATTTGATACTGTTGTGTTTGGTTGAATCGAATCAGGCAAGAATGCTGCATTTGATGGTGCGGACAATACTGACCATATACCTTTCTCACCAGGTGCAGGAATGCTGCCATTCAAATTAAAAGAAGTAACATTACAATAAACATCATCCACACCTGCATTTGGTGTACTTGTTAGTGCACCGTTATTTACAATTACATCGTCAAAGCTTGACGGACAACCCGGAAAGGAAGATATGGTATATCTGAATTTGCAAGATGCACCCGGAACTAATCCAAGAATATTTGCATTAGGATTTCCGGCTGGAGTTTGAACAATTGTTGCTTTGGGGCCTGAAATTTGTGTCCAGGTACCTGAACTTCCTGCATTTCCTTTTAAAGAAGTAGACGTAAGATTACATAAATTTTTATCAGCTCCTGCATTTGCACTTTCAGATATATTTATTACTATATCATCTGTAGATTGCGGACACGCCGGGCCTCCGGTTACAATCCATCTTAAAATAGAGGTACCGCTTCTGAGTGATGAAATACTTGCATTGGGAGATGTATTATTAGCAATTACAGGATATGGCCAAATACCGGGTCCAGAAACCCAAACCCATTGTCCGGAACCTGAAGCAGGTGAAGTTGCATGCAGCACAGCATTCGACGTATTACCACAAAGAGTTTGATCTGGCCCTGCATTGGCTACAGATGGTGGTGAAGACATATTTAGCGTAATTTCATCATAATTTGCAGCACAGGTTCCATTTGTTATTGTCCACCTAAAAGTATACAATCCGGTAGCTAAGTTTCGTACGTTAGTTACAGGATTATTGATTGAATCAATAACTGCATTACCATCACCGGAAGTTTGTGTCCAATGGCCAATGCCAAATTCAGGAAAATTTCCTTTTAAAATAAATGAATTGCCGCATTTGCTCACATCTGTACCTGCATTTGCAATGCTTGTATTTCCTGATACAGTAATCATTACGGTATCTTTGGTATTATTAGAACATCCGTTAACACCAACTGTCCACACAAATTTTAAAATACCATTAGTAACATTAAAAACAGATGTATTAGGTAAAGCAGGATTTGTTATTAAAGAATTTGGACCTTCAATCTGAGTCCAGATTCCAACACCAGCAGCAGGAATAGCTGCATTTAGCTGAATACTGTTAGTACCTAAAGAAAGACATTGATTTGAACCGGCATCTGCTGCAGACGGACCAGAAAATGAACTGGTAGTAATTCTGACAGTATCCGTGGAAAAATTGTCACAAGAATTCATAATGGTATAAGTAAATGTGTAATTAGTATTGGCAGCTAAACCTGTAACCGTTGGAGATGCAAATTTATTGGATGGAGAAAAAACCACACCGTTTGAAGGCCAAACTGTCCATCTAGCTGTTTCATCTGCCCGAAACTGGTTTCCTTGTAAGACGATAGGCGAATTAAAACAGACCGTTTTATCAGCTCCTGCATTTGCAAGTGTAACTGTACTATCAGGCATTATAACGATGATATCTTTATGCTTATCCGGACAACTGTTTCCACCGTTTATTGTCCATCTAAAAGTATAAACTCCAGATAAAGTTCCTTTTACATCACAAATATAATTAGCAGGATTAACCAAAAGAGCTGAGCTTGGACCCGCAACCTGACTCCATCTGCCAGAACCAAATCCGGTAAGAACAGGATTATTACCTGCTAGTTGTGTAATATTGGAAGCGCATGCAAAATTCTGACTAGAGCCAGCATTAGATCCTGTTGGCGTTCGTGATACTGTAATATCTACAAAATCATTAACAGCAGAGCATTCTGCTCCAAATTGATAATTAATTTCAACTCTGTATGTGCCAGGGTAGATCAGCCCTTTGATTGAATTTTGATCTCGGTAAAGTGTAGGATAAATAAAAGCACCTGCTGGACCAGATATAATTCTATAATTTTTGTATCCGTAGCCGGTTGAAAAAGTTGGAATGGTAGTTTCTGTTACATCACAAGGCAAAATCTGGTCGGGTCCGCCATCAATAATTCCTGACTCATATTTTGTAATACGTACTTCACTGCTGGCCTGACAACCCGAAATTGAGTTTACAATATTATATTGGAATATATATAGACCAGGACTTGTTAATCCTGAGACTAAAGTTGAAGGATTATTTGGAGTACTAATTTGAGCAATTACTGGACCGTCTATTTGATTCCATTTAACTACTTCTCCCGAGTAGGTAGGATTATTTCCGGTTAATGTGAATGAAGTGGCACCATTGCATATAACAGAATTAAATCCAGAACTTATCATTGGTATACTTTGGTTAGGAGGTGGAACAATTACTGCAACATCATCAAATCCATTTGCACAAGGACCTGTAACAGTATATCTAAATATATAAGTACCGGTAGTTAAATTACAAACAGTAATGGACGGCGTATTTATATTACTTAAATCAGGCATACTAGGACCTGAAATAAATGACCATATTCCAATTTGATTCCCAAACCCCCTCCCACCATTAGTTGCCGTTAATTTTGTGCATGTTGTAACTGCATAGCAATTGTCTAATGTTTGATCAAGACCGGCATTTACAGGCGAAACACCACCAAAATTGGTTATTATAATATCATCAAAAGAAAAGCATCCATTACTATTTGTAACTGTCCATCTGAGTTTGATTATGCCTGGATAATCGGCAGATAAAATTAATGGTGAATTTGGATTTGATGGTGAATTTATTGTTACACCCACTCCATTAGTGATAACTGTCCAAAGTCCGGTTTCATTAGTCGATGGTTTATTTCCATTTAATATATAATTTCCTGGGCATATTGACGTGTCGTTTCCTGCATTTGAAAGTGTAATAGGTAATACAATTATCGTAACACTATCTTCTGAATTTACACCATCATAGCATTTATTACTTAATTTAAACAGGTAGGTACCTGGAGTATTTGCTTCCACTATAGTAATAAGAGAATCCGGATTAACAATAGTAGCAATTGGACCTGATATCTGTGTCCATTTTGATAATTCATTTGGAGGAATTAATCCCGAACGAGTGCCGTATAATTTGATAGTATCTGATAAGCATATTGTAGCGCTTAATCCTGCATTGATGGAGCAATCTTGTGCAAATAATGTGCCATTTACTATATACAATAGCATTAAGCTGAGTAATAATTTACGCATAATTAGGGTTTTTATGTTTTATGAGCAGAACAGGTACTAGCGCATCAAATTCTAACTCAAAGGTTTAATTTCTATGAACCAAAATTATGTAATATATTATACTGAATAAATAGATTAAACTATGAAAACCATGTAACAATATTTACTACAAAGCATGTAGATTTAAACATTACATAACATGCATAAATAGTAATAAGCAAGTAATGGTTAATGGAAAAATTTATACTAATCCGTTTTCTAATACATAACGAGTTAGTTCAGCATTATTATTTAAAGATAGTTTTGTAAGAAGGCGAGCTCTATATGTGCTGACAGTATTTACACTTAAATAAATTATACTTGCAATTTCTGAGATGGTTTTGCCAGATGCTATTAGCTGCATTACTTGCATTTCTCTGTCTGATAATTGTTCGTGAGATGCTGCATTAGTGCTACTATTCATATTTTCAGCGATTATTTCAGCAATATAAGTGCTAATATACTTTCTTCCGGAAAGTACTTTTTGCACTGCAATAATTAGTTCATTAGTAGTATTATTTTTATTTATAAAACCAGATCCACCTGCTTTTAAAACTCTGATTGCATATTGCTCATCTGGTTGCATACTTAACACTAGTATAGGAACTTTAATACCTTCTGCTCCCATTTGCTTTAGTGTTTCAATTCCATTTTTGAGTGGCATTGATATATCCAGCAAAACTAAATCCCAACCACCTTCTCGTACTTTTATTAGTGCATCCATTCCATTTGTCACTTCATAAAATTGTGCAGTAAGAAATGTTTCTCTAAGTATTTCTATTAAACCTTTTCTTACAATCGCATGGTCGTCAGCAACTAATATTCTTATCATTGGATGGGTATTTGAACTTGAACACGAGTTCCACCGGTTGGTGAAGGTTGAATATTAATATAACCATTTAACATAGTTGCTCTTTCTTTCATGCCAAGCACTCCGAAAGAAGATGAACTATTTATACTTTCAGTACACATTCCAATTCCATTATCATTAACTTCAAGTACAAGCATATTATTATGATTATATAATTGTGTAAAAACTTTTGTGGCTTTTGAATGTCGTGCAACATTAGTAAGTGACTCCTGAAAGATTCGAAAAACAGCAGTATTTATTTTGTCTGAATAATTTTCAACAATACAGTTACTATTAAATCTGCAAAAAATACCCGTACTATTCTGAAACTCTTTAGCTTGCCATTCTAATGCAGCAATTAGTCCTAAATCATCTAAAATACCTGGCCGTAATTCTGTAACAATTTTTTTAACGGTTTGAATTGATTTGTCGATCATCTGTATCATTCTGTCAATTTTTGATATAACAGGCAATGGAAGATAGTTTGATTGTTTGCTAATGGCCAAAACATCCATTTTTAATACCGTTAGTTGTTGTCCTAATTCATCATGAATTTCTCTGGCAATATGTAACCGTTCTTCTTCTCTAACACTGAGTATATGATTCGACAACATTCTTATTTCATCATAAGATTTTTGTAATTTATTCTCTATGTTTTTTCTTTCTGTGATATCCTGAAAAATTCCGTAGATTCTAGTACATTCATTTCCATTAAATTCGCTTTTGCTTATAACTCTTAGACAACGTTCATTACCTTTTGCAGTTACAATTTGAAAGTTTAAATCAAACGAAGATGGTCTCACCTTTGATTCTTCTATAACATCTAAAAATAAATTTCTATTTTCACCTTCCTTAAAAAAACTAATCGATGATTGTAATTCAACCTCATAATCTGATGCAACTTCCTTTATTTCTTTTGTTACATCAGACCAGTACATTTTATTATTAAGTAAA
>JBIKPT010000122.1:0-8646 GCA_044357355.1 Chitinophagales bacterium | reverse complement strand
TCGTCCATCTTACTGAATCCGGACTGCCACTGCTCGCTGTAGATGTATTCGTAAATGTTAAACTGCCACCTACACATACCGTCGTATCGCTCGCCGTAAAAATAGCCGTAGCAGTCGGGGTCGTGTTTGTAGTGTATAGATTTATATTATCTACATAAATCGTATGTCCATAATTTCCATAATTTCTGAAAATTAATTGAACGTTTGGTTTGTTCAAATATGCTGCCGGAATATTTACGGTATCACTTCTCCACTGATTGGCCTCAGGATAAAATTCTGGTCCTAAACCTTGAGGAAATGTTGCTAAATCCGATTCACCTTTTCTGTAAATCCGTTGTGGTGCTGTGCCCTGACAATTGTCAGTAATTAAAACTTCTAAAGTATCCCATAAGAACACATCGAAACCGCCGCCTGCGTCACCAAAGAATGGAGCATAAGCAATATCAAATTTTAATTTAGCTTCTGTAACGCCGGTTAAATTTATTTTTGGAGTTTGAATGTCATCTTTAAAAAATCTTCCATCTAATGATGTATTATCATAAATCATAGATCTGTTTCCGATACCATATCCACTGTAACCATTTCTAACATCCCAGTTTATTGCAGGATTTCCATTTCTATTTATTGTTTCCCATCCTAAAGGCGGGAAAAATGAACTTTCAAAATTTTCTGCAAACGGAAAAGTTGCTGTACCAACAATTGGTATATTAACCTGTATAGTTACAGAATCTCTACCTCTCGAATTTTCAACTACTAATTTTACATCTTTCAAACCTCCTGAATTAAACGTAATATTTGTCGGATTTTGTGAAGTAGAAGTGGCAGGAGTTCCACCCTGAAAAGACCATCTCCATGAAGTTGGTGCAAATAAAGATTTGTCAGTAAAATCTAGTTTTTGGCTAGTGGCACAAAGACCAGAATTTTGTTTTAATGAAGTAAATTTTGCAACCGGTTTTTGTTTTACAGTATCACAAGCCGGAGAGTTCTTTAAATTTTTTCTAAAATCACTATTTAACATAACAGCTTGGAAACGGGCAGACTGGTCATTGGTGAATAGTGCCATACAATTGTCATTTGTATAATCCATAAAATTCATAAACATATCGCCGTTTGGATTATTTTCACATTGATTTGGATAGAGGGGAAAAGTTGGACATCCGTAATTAGCACCAGGAGGGTCTGCCGTTCCACCTTGTTGTTTAGGTGTATCATTACAAAAATCATCGCCATTGCATTGACCGTTATCACCCCAAATATGGCGCAAACCCAACCAATGTCCAATTTCATGCGTTGAAGTTCTTCCACCACCTGTATTTCCAAAAAATGAAGTTTTGCAAACAAAACCATCATTAAGAGGATTACCTTCACCGCTTGGCAAACCGCTTAATCCTGAAATACCTGGAAAAGTAGCGTAACCTAATATACTACTAGAAACTCCACCTATATTTGGAACAAGCCACACATTCAGGTAATAATTAGGATCCCAAATTGTAGTTCTTTTAATAGTGTTATCTATAAAATCTCTTGACCAGCCTGTTGTTGTATTCGGATTACCCCAACCTCTTGTTTGAGCATTAATACGTTCAATTCCAGGTTCAGCTAAGATATTATTGTTTAAATCTAATTTAGCTAAACAAAATGTAATATTTGTGTTTGCTTTAACTGCTGCAAAGGGTGCAGGAAGCGTTCCACTATTTAATCCGGTACCGGCAAAATCACTATTTAATACCGCTAATTGAGATTGAACACGTGAAGCTGCAATATTTTGTGTTGTATTATTCGTAAAGTAACAAATATGTACAATAACAGGAATTGTGTAAGAAGCTTGTTGTTCTCTTCCATTAGCGATGTTCTGTGCACGCTGGTTACTAATTATCCGCTGGATCTGATCTTCCCAATCCATATTTGGTGCAACTGATCCGCACCAGCCATTCTCTTTTGGTGCATCCAACGAAAAAACATTTACATTTGTCAGTAATAATAAAAATGTAAAAAAGGTCAATAATTTATTTTGCATAAGACATTAATTTTCAGTCCAAATATAATGAATTTGTTAAATAAAGTGAAATAACTAAACCTAATTAACAATATATTCATTCTGATAAAACAATATGTCTAAATAAAATGCCATGAATCAACTTCAACATGAAACATCGCCCTATCTGCTTCAACACAAAAACAATCCGGTAGACTGGTTTCCCTGGAAAGAAGAAGTGCTGCAAAAGGCACAACAAGAAAATAAACTATTGATTATTTCCGTAGGCTATGCGGCTTGCCACTGGTGCCATGTGATGGAACATGAGAGCTTTGAAGATGAGGCAGTTGCAGCTGTTATGAATGAACATTTCGTTTCTATTAAAATAGACAGAGAAGAACGTCCGGATATTGATCAGATTTATATGAACGCAGCTATGATTACGACCGGTCAAGGTGGCTGGCCTTTAAATGTGATTGCATTACCCAATGGCAAACCAGTTTATGCAGGCACCTATTTCCCGAAACAAAACTGGATTAAAATGCTGCTTTATTTTCAGGAATTATATCAGAAAGATACGCAGAAATTAACAGATCAGGCTGAGAGAATTACACAAGGTATTCAAGAAATTGAACATATTCCGTTGTTTCAATCAAAAAGAAATATTGACACAAAACTACAAGACATCATGTGGCAAAACTGGCACCCTAAAATTGATTATGATTTTGGTGGTCGCATTGGAGCTCCAAAATTTATGATGCCTAATAATTACGACTACCTGCTTAGATATTTTCAAAAAACAAAAAAAGAAGAAGCAGGTGAAGCTATTAAAATAACATTAAAAAAAATGGCTTTTGGCGGTTTGCATGATGTTGTTGGCGGCGGCTTTGCAAGATACAGTGTAGATGACCAATGGAAAGTACCTCATTTTGAAAAGATGCTATATGACAATGGTCAACTTTTAAGTATTTATGCTCAGGCTTATCAACTTACCAAACGACCCATGTATAAAAGCGTTGCAGCGAAAACGATACAATGGATTGAACGTGAAATGACAGATAAAAGCGGCGGGCTGTATTCTTCCTTAGATGCAGACAGTGAAGGCGTAGAAGGTAAATTTTATTGCTGGACGGAAGAAGAGTTGAAAGCAATTCTAAATGATGATTTTGAGTTTGTTGCTGAGGTATACAACACAGAAAAAGAAGGAAATTTTGAGCATGGTATGAATGTGCTATTTCGCACAGAAGACCATGAATTTTTTATGAGAAAATATGGCATTACGAATGATGTTTTCCAGGAAAAATTAAATTCAATTCATCAACTCTTATTCGAAAAAAGAAAAGAAAAAGTAAGGCCCGGAACTGATGATAAAATATTAACAGAATGGAATGCCATTGCTATAAAAGGATTGTGTGATGCGTATAAAGCATTTGGTCATGAAGCGAATAAACACAAGGCTATTCAAACTGCTGAATTTATTTTAAAGCACTGCAAAAAAGATGATTATCGGTTAGACAGAAATTATAAAAACGGCATTTCCAGCATTAATGGTTTTCTGCAAGATTATGCCTTTTTTATTGAAGCCTTAATCGCCTTGCATCAAATCACTTTAGAAGAAACATATTTAACGGATGCTTTGAAATTTACTGAATATACCATACAACATTTTTACAATGAAAGCAACGGTATGTTTTATATAACTTCTGACTTAGATGCGAAACTCATAACGCGAAGTATGGACAGCAGTGACAATGTCATTCCGGCAGCAAATTCAACGATGGCAAAAAATCTTTTTATATTGAGTAAATACTTTGATAAACCTGAATATGAACAAATGAGTTCAACGATGTTGAATAATGTATTAGATGATGTTGTCAAAAATCCGATTTACTATTCGAATTGGGCAATTGTGCTGGACATGCATTTACATGTAAACAAAGAACTGGTTATTGTTGGAAACGATGCGGTTGAAAAACTTAATGAAATAAATCAACATTACCTGCCAACTGTTTTAATCACAGGCGCGACAAAACCAAGTAATTTGCCGTTATTGAAAGACAGATTTATAAATAACAAAACACTGTTTTATATTTGCGAAAATAAAAGTTGCAGCTTGCCGAGTGAAGATATGATTGAAATAATTAGTACATTAGATGTTAAATAAAAAGATGCTGAAACAAGTTCAGCATGACAAAAGGAGACATGAAAATACTCATCACAGGCATTACCGGTTTAATTGGCAATCACTTTATGCAAGTTTTGCTGCAGCATGGCTATCACGATATTCGCGGAAATTATTTTTCCAACAGAAATCTGAATGAATATACTTCAAAAAACATCGAAATGATGCAGGCTGATGTTGCATATGAAAAAGCGATTCAGCATATAACAAAAGATTGTGCTATAGTTGTTCATACTGCTGCGCGCGTGATAGATTTTGGCACTAAAAAGCAATTTTACGAAGCACATTATGATGCAACACATTTTCTGTTAAAAGATGCTAAAGCAAATAACGTAAAACATTTTATTTACGTAAGTTCTGTTGGTGTTGCCAGTGGCATCGACAGAAAAATAGTTGTTCCTGATGAAACTACTCAATTAGTAAAAACGGGTGTTCACTACGATGACGCTAAAATTGATACGGAAACTTTAGTGAAAGATTTTTGTACTCAAAACAATATTATTTATACGATAATTCGACCAGCTGCAGTGATTGGGAAAGGCAGCGTTTGGGTTACAGAACCATTAAAAAGAATGGATACGCCATTAGGCTTAAAATTAATTGATAACGGCAAACATCCGGCGTGTTTGTTGGATGCTGAAAATTTAGCCAATGGTATTTTTCTTTGCCTGACAAAAGATGTTGCACATAATCAAACATACTTTTTTATGGATGACTGGAATATTTCGTGGAAAGAATATTTTACAGATTTAGCTGCAATGAAAGGAAAAAAAGTTGGCAGTTCTATGCCATTTTGGTTGGCCTATTTTGTTGCTAGTGCAGCAGAATTTATATTTCCGTTATTTGGAAAAAATCCGCCTATTGCAAAGAAATCTGCGAAAGCAACCGGCACCAACAGAACTGTTTCTACACAAAAGGCCAGGACTGAATTAGGATGGATTTCTGCAATTACCTATAAAGAATCGATGAAACGTATTAAAGAGAGTTTATCCTAACCACAAAGAACACAAAGCTTATACACAAAGTTCTCAGAGATACTAATTATTCAATTTCAAAATCATGTCTTGGATTTCTTTTGTATTCCAATGGATGCCTTCTACTTTCGCTTCAACCACTTCTCCTTTTTTATTTAACAAATAGGTTGTTGGAAATCTTCGGATGCCAATTTCTTTTAACGGTTTTTCTGACTGATAAAAAGAAAGACTTGTTTTAGTAGAAGCCTTCACGGTATTAATTTTTGACCAGTCTTCATCTGACACCAAAAATATTTTCAATTTATCTGCACCACCAACTGCCTGCTGCAATGCTTCCAGTTCCGGTTGTTCACGTCTGCAATCGCCGCACCAGGATTGAAAAAAACTAACTATTACAACAGAACCTTTAGTATTATTAACAGAAAACTTATTTCCACCTTCGTCCAGTAATGTTGTTTTATGAACCGGCAACTTCGGAGCACGTTTACCACTGAAAACCACGAAATATAATACGTTTGCAAACACAACGATTAATAACAAGGGTACATACTTTTTATTCATTCTGTGTAATTTTAGTGGTTAAAAATAGCATTTATAATTTTAAGTGCATTTAATTTATTATCATACTTACCTAATAATTCATCTTTTCGTTGCTGGATATCAGTATCGGTAAATGTTTGTTGCATCAACTTATCAATAATCAATGAAAGTTCCATATCATCATCCGGAATAAAACAAAGTTCTTCTAAACCGCTGCCGTGTATTGCCTGCTCATCTGACACCACGAATCTTGCTTTAAATAGTGAGTTAATCAACTTCAATTTAACACCGGAGGAATTTTTTGCCACTGCGAGACAAATATGTGCATTTAAAATAAGCTTATCCAATTCTGCATTTGAAGGATTTGGAACTAAACTTACAGTTGGTTTATTTTTTACAAATTGGACCAATGCTTTATCAGGATTTTTGCCTGCTATGACTATCTGATGTTTGCATGTACTGAGTTCATTCGCCAGCAACTGAATTATAATCTGATAATTATCCAGCAATGATAAATTACCATGGTATAAAATATACCTGCCATTTCCGGGCAAACAACGTACTGTTTCATTTTCATGGAAAACATACTCAAGGCTGATCTTTTTATCCGGAAATTTTTCGGTGTAATAATCGGCATCCGTTTGTGATAAACAAGATAATAAATCTGCAAGTACTAATTTCTTATCATATGCTCTCAACTTTTTGTATTCATAATAGAAAAACAATTTTTCTTTTAAAGAATATGCCGAATCAAATAACACTCTGTAATAAATCCATTCAATATTGTGCAGCCTTACGAGTTTCTTTCTCTCTTTTAAATCCGGATGATCCAGGAATCCTGTTGTATGTGTACCATCAAATAAAACTGGAAACTTATTGCTCAACAAATTATGAAGCAATTTTTGGTGCATTCTTGTTTTAACGATAAATGGAATTCCGGAAAAAAAATCTTTTAGCTTTCTTTTACGTTCATAATAAAAAACCTGTTCACAATATTTCTCTAACTCTTGCTGCCTGGTTCTTCCGCCATATAAAAAACAATGCAAATAAATTTTAACACCAGCTTCGTACAATGACTTTATCTTATAGAATTCTTCAATAGCACCTCCATAATCAGCCGGATAAGGCACATCGAAGCAGATGATGTTTAGTCGTGAGTCGTAAGTCGTGAGTTGCGTGTCTTTCATTGTTTATAATAGTTCGTAAATAGACAACAATTTTAGTTCTTCATTTTCCCAGCATAATGCTTCGCTTGCTGTCAAACAGTTCCGTTGCAGCTGAAGATACAAATCCTTATCTGATACTAATTTTTTGATTACTAAACAGATATTATCAATCGTTAATTCTTCAATTACAACGCCAATATTATATTGCTTGTTGAGTGTAATATATTCCGGAAATCCAATCATTACCTGCGGAATACCTGCCTGTATATAATCGAATGTTTTATTACCTAACGAATAATAATAACTCAATCCGCGATTTTCTAAAAGATTAATTCCAATGTATGCCTGTTGTGTGAATTGCTTTAATTCATCAGGTGATTTTTTGCCGAGTAACTTTACTTTGTTTTCAAGTTTTAATTCTTTAATACTGTTTTTTACATGTTCCATTTCATCACCATCGCCGATAATATGAAATTCTGCACTTTCAATTTTCAACATCGCCAGTAACATTTCATTTAAACCACGACCAACATTGACTGCACCTTGATATAAAAGAATTTGAGATTTGAGATTTGAGATTTGAGATTTATTTTTAATTGGTAAATTTCTTACAAGTTTGCAATCAACATTGTATTTCTTTTTAAAAATGTGTGCTATGGAATTGGTAACTGTGTATAAAGCATCCACTCTTGGTACAAATAGTTTTTCTATAAAATACCAAAAAGATTGTTTAAACGGTTTGCCAATTAATTCCGGTGATTCCGGAAAATATTCATGTGCATCGTACACTACTTTTTTGCGTTTTAATTTAACGGCTAGAACTGCGGCTGGCAAGGTATCTAAATCGCAACCACAGACAATATCAAATTTATTCAACAATAAAAAAAAGAACAGTCTGATGTTAAATTCAGCATAAAATAAAAAACCTTTATTAAAATAGCATGTTAATCTTGTTTGGTCAAATACTTGTTTAGAAACGGGTTTGGAGTTCTCTACATTTCGTCCGATTAATTCTACCGAAAAATTATGCAACTGCATAGTCGAACAAATACGCTGCATTCGCTGATCGTATACCAAATCATTGGTTACCGTAAATATGATTCGCTTAGACACTTTTCAATTCGTTTTGATCATTAATTATCAGTTTCTTTTCGTCCAGTAAAAACCGAATAACATCTTTATATAATTGCTTTGCAAAATGCGCATTTTCCGGCAATATATCGTCGAGTTTAACCCACTTATCTTTCGTTATTTGCAAAATATAACTTATGGCATTATTGAAATCTTCATTCAATTCCAGTTTCTTTTTAGTCTCCAGACACACATCACATCTTCTGCAAGCTGCAGCATCCTTTTCACCGAAATAACTGCTGATAACAATTTGACGACAAACAGCATTTTGTTTTATAAAGTTTATCATAGCCTGCAACTGCTCATTTAAGGTTTTTTTTCGTTGATTGATGTGTTTTGCATCAATGTATAAATTAGTTTCGTGCATACGTTCCGTCAGCAAGGTAATTGTTGGTTTATCATTCGATGGCACATAAATTAAAATCTTGTTTTTGTGAAGCATTTTCAACTGATTCAATATATCTGCTTCTGTGATCTTTAACTGTCTGGCTAATTGCAATTCACTGATTTTAGTATAATGGTCCATAATGCCGCCATAGGTACGCAACAACGCTTTAATCAATAATGCATTACCTGAATTTGCCACTTCATACTTGTACAACTCCAGTTTATCTGCTATAAATACCGCACGAGACGGAAGCAGTATCCCTTCGCTGAGTTGTATGTAATTTTCCTGTT
>JBIKPT010000120.1:0-8788 GCA_044357355.1 Chitinophagales bacterium | reverse complement strand
AAAATTAGTAAATTTGAAAATTGTTTGATGATAAACCTTTACTTATTATAGAATGAATTTATTTTATTAATTTTCAAATTGTCACATCTTCAGATTTTCAAATTAAACTATGGCATCCACCGAAACTATACGAATTCCATTAGGCTTTAAAGCACCCGATTTCAGGTTGTCAGATACGGTGTCTGATGCACACCTTTCTTTAAACGAATTAAAAGGAGAAATAGCTACAGTTATCATGTTTATCTGCAATCATTGTCCGTATGTAAAACATGTGAACAAACAATTGGTCAGCCTGGCGAATGATTACATGGCGAAAGGAATTGCGTTTATTGCCATCAGTTCTAATGATGTTGTCAATTATCCGCAAGACGGACCTGAGTTGATGAAAGTAAACGCGAAAGAAGAAAAGTATCCGTTTCCGTATTTGTATGATGAAAAACAGGAAGTTGCCAAAGCGTATCATGCAGCCTGCACACCGGATTTCAGTATTTTTGATAAAGATTTGTTGTGTGTGTATCGCGGACAATTAGACGACTCACGACCAAAGAATGATAGTATTTCTGATGGCAAAGATATACGTGCTGCTTTGGATAATATTTTAGCCGGAATTCCGGTTAGTGAAAAACAAATTCCAAGTTTGGGTTGTAATATTAAATGGAAATAAGATATAATTTAACTGTTATTTGTTAATAGTTTTAAGAAACATAACCCAATAACGTATATCTTTAAACTAATAACCTTTATGTCCATCTTCAAAAAAATAACCGAAAATCCGATCGTGGAAAGTGCGAAAGCCTTCCAGAATGCCATGAAAACGGTTAATAACCTCATTTCTTTAATTTCTGACAATAAAGTATCTAATTCTGTACGTGAAATGCTGCACGGTCTCAGAACGGTGATTATGGAAAAGCCAAATATTACGTCTGTCAATCATTACATCAATCACTTCTTATTAAAAATTGATCCGGAAGGGCAGCCTATCGTTATCAAAGAACTGTTAGAGGTTTTTCATGAGCGCTGGAAAAATGTAGACCGCAAAACGGCAGAAGTAGCCAACCAGCATTTCGATTTTGAAAACAAGACTGTTTTATTACACGGCAATGATATCAATATTCAATCATTGGTTGATTTATTGAATGTTAATCAAAAGAAAATCAATATAATACAATTGGTTTCCTTAGAGGACAAATTTGGAAAAGAGCAGGCAGCAGCCATTGCAGCAAAAGGTATAGAAGTTAAAGTGATAGACGATGCAGGTTTGGGTAAATTTTTACCTGAAATAGACATCATTTTAATGGGTTGTGATATCATTATGCATGAAACCTTCATTACAAAATCAGGTGCACATCTAATTGCAGCAGCAGCCAAAACCTACAACATTCCGGTTTATGTGCTCGCCGACAGCCGAAAAATTCTGAATAAGAAATACTTTCCGCAATCTGTTTTAGGCACGTTCATCGGCAAAGAAGAGAAATCCGGAGATGAAATCTGGAAGAATGCACCGGAAAATGTGGATGTCTTTTTTAACTACATCGAAGAAGTGCCGAATAAGTTCATTTCTAAATTTATACTGGAAAAAGAAGCATTAACACCGGTTGAATTAGTCGAAAAAATTGATAAAGTACTGGTTGCTAACTTCTTTTAACACTCTTTCCATTTCAACATAAAATAAAAATGCTAAAATTCAGTTAACAGTTTTGGTTGGTACACTATTTGATTTAATAACACTAGTGAGTATTTAAGTAATCAGAAATAAATAAAAAAATCGATTTTTACATTCTTATTACTTACCACTTCTAACATAATATTTAATAAATGTCACAGGTAATACAATTACAACAGAATAAATCAAACCAGCAGTCGTTTATTATAACGGCAATAACATTGGCTGTTTTATTGATCACCTTACTATTTATCAAACTGGGACATCCTATCGTGGAAGATGCCATTTCCGGTGTTATGATAGACTTTGGCGACAATCAGTATGGCCTTGGTGATGACAATTTAGTAGAGGCTGGCGGACAAAGTTCCGCACCGGCAGCAACTGTTTCCAATCCGGATCCGACACCGCCGGCACCAACACCGGTAAAAACAGTATCTACACCGGTAAAAGCACCGGCCAATAATACGGTGACTGCAGTAGATCCGCAGGCAGTAGCCATTGCACAAATGCAAAAAGAAGAAAAAATAAGACAGCAACAAGCATTGCTGGAGCAACAACGTATAGCAGCATTGGTTAAAAAAGCAGAACAGGAACGTCAGGCGCGTGAAGCAGAAGAGGCACGAATTAAAGCGCAAACGGCTAGCGTATTTACGAAAGGAAAAACCGGTACTGGCACGGGAACAGGAACAGCATCTGGCTCTGGTTCCGGAAGCGGACAAGGCAATACCAAACCCGGCGGCAATCAAGGCGCTCAATGGGGAACACCAGGCGGTGCACCCAACGGCACCGGTACCGGAACTTCCGGTTCTGGACCTGGCAGCGGCGATGGTATGAGTTATGATTTAAAAGGAAGAACCTGGAGACAAAAACCATTGGTATTTGATAATACACAAAAAACTGGTAAAGTTGTGGTTGGTATCAAAGTAGATAAAAACGGAAACGTGGTGTATGCTAAATATCAGCAGAAAGGCAGTACCACTACCGACCAATATCTGATAAATCTGGCAGAACAAAGTGCGATGAAATCTAAATTCAGTTCGGATGCCGGTGCAGATGAAGAGCAATTTGGTACCATCACGTTTAAGTTTAGCGTGCAGTAGTATATAATAACCATCATGCAGATTTAATTAAATATGTAACTAAAAGTTGGAACATGTAGAATGTAAAGAAGCGTGGGCTGGCAAAACCAGCGGAGCATTTGGTTTTGCCTTGTCTTTTTTGGTTACTTTTTTTGACTAAGAAAAAAAGTGACAAAATTTGAACTTTATAATCTGTTGCATAAAAAATCTCATAATTACCTATATCGCACGAGATCCAACTTCAATTAGTAGAAATATTTACCTATTGTTGAACTAAATACACTTTTTGTTGTTAGTTTCTTATGCAAAAAACGACCACAGAAATCTTGTTCGACAACAAGCAGATTGTTCCGAAAGAGTTTAATAAAGTAGCCAATAAATACGATTTTGCCACTTCCATGAGTCAGGGCTATCAGGAAGACCTGAATCGAAGCGGACTATTGTTGCAATTAAAAGGCGATGAGCTGGTCCTGGATTTATGCTGCGGCACCGGAAAATCCACCCTTTCGTTCTTAGATAAAATCACTACCGGAAAAGTAATCTGCGTCGACAATTCTGAAGGTATGCTGGCAGTGGCCACCCAAAAATTTTCCAAACAAATACAACAAGGAAAAGTAGAAATTTCATTGCAGGACGCCATGCACCTCAATTTTGCACCCAATTCTGTGGATGCTATTTTTATGGCGTATGGCTTACGAAACATGCCGGATTATGAAAAATGCATCGAAAATCTGCATCGTATTTTAAAACCAGGCGGACAGCTCGTTATACATGATTATTCTTTAGATGATGCCTGGTACGTCAAACCATTATGGGCAATTTTAGGCTATGGTTTTATTGTGCCTTTTTGCACTGTTGTTTCCGGATCTTCTACCATCTATACCTATCTTATAAAAAGTGTATCGAATTTCCTGAGTCCGAAACAAATAACCAATTTGCTTGAAACGAAAGGATTTAAAGAAGTAACCATACATCAGCATCCAAGCTGGCGTAAGTTGTTTTTTCATAGTTTCAGAGCCATAAAGAAATAATTTTCTTCGTTTAAATTTTCGGGATGAGCACATAAATATTTTCAATTACTGCTAACAAATAACGAATAACTAATAACTTCGTACCATGAATTACGAAGAAACGCTCAATTATCTCTATCATAAACTACCGATGTTTTCACGCATCGGAGAAGCCGCTATCAAAAAGGATTTAACGAATACAATTGCCCTGTGTCAGTTCCTGAAAAATCCGCATGCTAAATTTAAATCGATACATATTGCAGGCACCAACGGCAAAGGTTCTGTAGCGCATATGCTTGCTTCTGTTTTGCAGGAAGCAGGTTACAAAACCGGCTTGTATACTTCGCCGCATTTAAAAGATTTTCGGGAACGGATTAAAATTAACGGCAAGCCTTGCTCCGAGAAATTCGTCATTAAATTCACCGAGAAAATTAAACCTCAGATTGAAATTATACAGCCGTCATTTTTTGAAATTACGGTAGCAATGGCATTCGAGTATTTCGCTTATAACAAAGTAGATATAGCCATTATTGAAACCGGTCTCGGCGGCAGACTGGATTCTACCAATGTCATAACACCGGAACTTTCGGTCATTACCAATATTAGTTATGACCATCAGCATTTATTGGGAAATACCCTCGCTGAAATAGCGGCGGAGAAAGCAGGTATTATCAAGTCAATGGTACCCGTTGTAATTGGCAGAAAAAAGGAAGAAACAGATGCAGTTTTTAATCAAAAAGCAACAGACGTGCATGCACCATTATATTTTTCAGAAGATGTAGTGAAGCAGGTAAAAACTGTAAACACACCTAGTTTTTTAATTCTGGATGCTAACGTACAGGGAAAGCAAGTGAATATTTGCAGCGACTTACATTCATCTTATCAGACAGAAAATATCAAAACGGTGCTGGCTGCTTTGAGTATTTTAGAACAGCATACCTTATTTAAAATAAAAGAAAAAGCACTGCAGCTGGGTTTCTCCAACACCAAGAAAAATACTCAGTTGCTGGGAAGGTGGCAAGTACTGGAAAAGTATCCGAAAGTGATTGCCGATGTCGGACACAATGAAGATGGCATCCTCAAAATTAAAGAGCAATTACAACTGGAAAAGTATGATACCTTGCATATCGTATTCGGTGCGGTAAAAGATAAAGACATCGATAAAATATTGGCGTTGCTTCCGAAAAATGCCGTTTATTATTTTACGGAACCACAACTGCCCAGAAAACTGGACGTAGAAATATTACAGGAAAAAGCCGGTGTACATCAGTTAATCGGAACGAGCTATCCTCATCCGAAAGATGCGCTGGGTGTCGCAAAATCTAAAGCTAAAGAGAATGATTTGATACTGGTTACCGGAAGTTTTTTTGTGGTTGGAGAGGTTTTGTAAAATCTTACAAATAGTTTAATAATCGTCACTTCCAAATACTATTTCATGGTATGATTTGGTTAGCTAAGCAATTTTTTTGACGTTATTCAACAGATTGATATGCTGCATAACAATTTACATAAAATGAAGTAACAGAAAAAAAAATCTTACAAAAGTTGCTTAGTTCATTTTTTTGTTTAATTTGTGGCTTTATTAACAAAATTATGGCTAAAAAATTCCCATTTACAGTAGAAAGAACGTTTAAGTCTTCACCGACTATTTTATATAATTTCTTAACAACACCATCCGGATTGGTGCAATGGTTTGCCGATTATGTGGATTTAGATCCGAACGGAGAAGTATTTACCTTTGAGTGGAATGGCGAAGAGCAAATTGCAGAAGTGTTAGCCTACGAAGAAGATGAGTTCATTAAATTGCGCTGGGAAGACGAAGAAGACGAAAAAGCATTCTTCGAATACAGAATTCGCGTGACAGATATTACCAAAGAAACCATATTAACCGTTACAGACTTCGCAGAAAAAGATGAACTGGACAGCTCCAGAGAATTATGGAAAAGCCAGCTGAATGATTTGGCTAAGGCGTTAGGGAACGGATAATTTTCGCTTAATTAAATTTCCACTTATTTTGGATTTATTGCCTGCAGCTGTAACTGCAGCACTTCGAGTTGTTTCTTTAGTAGAGCAACTTTTTTTTCAACGTTTTTATTTCTTCTTCTACGCGGGCTTTGTATTCCGATTCGTAAGTATTAATCATAACTACTTCCGTTGCAGATGCAGTAGGAGTGGGTGTGCTTACCGGCGTCACAGCAGTAACACTCGGTATATCAGAAGCATCCGAAACTATGCCTTTTTTCGATACAATCTTCACTACTGTATAATTGAGAATTCCGGCATTCACACTCACCGGTGGAGTTTTCATTTCTTCTTTCACCCAAACGGTATATTTAATGCTTGAAATAATACATTTATTTTCTTTAGGGTTAAAAATATAAAATTAGACTTATTTATATCTATTATTTTATTACATAACATAAAAAACACACAATTTAAACCTAAGCTAGTACAAAAAGACACCAAAAAGGCTACCATAAAATATTAGTAACTATAGAGTATTGATAATCAATACATATTGTTTGATAGGTAGAATCCAGTCGTTCTCTGAATTCTTTTTCTTTTTCCTTTCGTTCCAGTTGCTCTTTAAAACGTGTTTCTTTTTCTCGATTGATACGTTCGCTCAGCTCTTGTTCGTTGTCTTGTTTCACCAACACTTCTTCCGGTTGAAACGTAACAATCACACCGTTTTCATTTTTATAAATAACTTCACCGCAGTTTTCACAAAACTTACTTTTCCCTTCTTCTATGGAAACTATCGTAAATGGTGTATTACAATGACTACAATATATAGTGCAACAATTGGGGGCAAATCCGGTTAAAGGACTTCTATACAAAAATACAACTTAATAGCTTCCTTCGCCAAATTGCCCCAGCCAGATAATTCAAATATGTGTTGATAATGAAGATAAAAACGAATTTTCATGCTCTATATTCCCTGCACCGTCACCCAACTGTCCGTGTTTCTGCCTTTGTCATCCGTGCAGGAAATTTTGATTTTACCTATGGAAGGTTGTATAAAAACCGGTTCGTTTTTTTCAACTGTCTTTATAAATTTATTATCTACATACCAAGATATGCGCTGCACATCGTTAGCAGCTTGTGCCACCAGCATCATTTCCTGCTGCTCTTTTGCGTTTATATAATACGTCAGGCCATTCACCGGTTTGGTAATTTTCGGATGATTGTTTTCATATACTTTGCGGCACGCCGGATTATGCGGTGGCAAATGCACAAACGATAAATTGTTCGATTCAAAATAACTCAACAACTCCGGTGCGTAATTCGGATACAGCTTTTCTAAATAGCCATCATTCGGCAGGCAGGCCGCACAATACAGCATTGTACTATCCGTATTCACCCAAACCTTTTTCAGGTGCATACATTTCTTATTCGGACTTTTTCCAGGAATGTAATAAGCCATAATTTTACTCGTACAAAATTCATTCGGCACATCGCCGCTTTCCGCACACACATACCGGAACTGCAACTCTTTGGGCCGCTTGAACCAGTCTTTATCCGTTTGCTTGTTAATAGTAGTGAAAATTTGCAGCAGCAATGGCGTGGCAATATCTGCACCATTCAGCTCCGGTACACCTTTGCCGTCAAAATTTCCGCACCACACACCAACCGTATAATTGCTGTTAAACCCAATGCTCCACGCATCTCTGCGACCGTAAGAAGTACCCGTTTTCCAGGCAATCTTTGGCATATTCAGCACGCTTTCCGCACGGTTGGGTAAATCACTTCTGCGCAATGTTGTGAGTATTTGTGCCACCATATAATTTGCCTGCGGTGTTAAAATTTCAGTGCCTCTTTTAGAAACTGCCTCTTTAGAAAACGTCGGCACATAATAATCGCCGTTATTGGCAAATACGGAATACATACCGGTGAGCTCTTCCAGTGAAACACCACAGCCACCCAGCGCCACGGACAACCCTAATTTATCTTTGTCTTTTTGTATCTGTTTAAAATTAAGGCGATCCAGTGTGTTGGTCAGCGAGCTTACTTCTATATCGTTCAGCACTTTCACCGCAGGAATATTCAGCGACTGCGCCAGCGCATCCGATATAGCAACCTGTCCGTGAAAATGTTCATCGTAGTTTTCCGGTGTATAGCCGTCAAAATCTACCGGCACATCCGAGATGACCGAACGCGGTGTATACAAACCTCGGTCGAAAGCAATGCCGTATATCATAGGTTTCAGCGTGCTGCCCGGCGAACGGATGGCTTTCACACCATCCACTTGTCCTTGTTTGGCAGCGCTATAGAAATCAGGCGAACCCACATAGGCCACCACTTTATGCTGCTGATTATCGATGATATAAACCGCTGCATTTTTTATTTCTTTAAACTGCAATACTTTGGAATAATTCTGCACTATTTCTTCCACTTCCAGTTGCATATTGTAGTTGAGGTGTGTGGCTATAATTGGTTTCGACGGAAATTGTTTCTTCATGCGAATACAAAAATGCGGTGCATATTTTGGTGGTGAACGGCGAAACGCCAGCAGCGGTTCTTCCAGTGCATCAGCAATTTCTGCTTCTTTAAACACGTTGTTTTGTCTAAACGTTTTCAGCCATCGGTTGCGTTCCTGCTGTATGTAGGCATTTTTTTTGCCGAGTGCCAGTGTGGTGGGCCGATTGGGAATGATGGTGAGCGTGGTTACTTCTGCCAGACTAAGCTGTGCCGGCGATTTTCCGAAATAGATAAATGCGGCAGATTTTACACCTTCAATGTTGCCGCCATAGGGCACCAGATTTAAATACAATTGCAGGATTTCTTTCTTGCTGAAATTCAGTTCCAGTTGCACCGCTCTGAACATTTCTATAAGTTTGGAGAAGACGGTGCGCTGTTTCGGCTCCAGCATGCGCGCCACCTGCATGGTGATGGTAGAGGCACCTGATGTGCGCCGTTGCTGTATGGTATTGTTATAAAACGCACGCAGCACCGACACCGGGTTGATGCCTGCATGCCAGTAGAACCAGCGGTCTTCCTTATGTATAAATGCTTTTTGCACGGTAGGCGTAATTTCG
>JBIKPT010000276.1:0-2503 GCA_044357355.1 Chitinophagales bacterium | reverse complement strand
GGACATTCCAACAAAATTATGGCTGATGCTATTTATGAGCAATTAACTACTTTAGAACATGTTTTATTTGGAGGATTTACGCATAATAAAGCAGTAGAGTTATCCGAAAAACTAATGGAAATTCTGCCTTACAATCAACAGAAAATTTTCTATTCCGATAATGGTTCCACTGCAGTAGAAGTAGCTATCAAAGTTGCTTTGCAATACAATTATAATAAAGGAATAGTAAAAACTAAAGTCATCGCTTTTGAAGATGCTTTTCACGGTGATACTTTTGGAGCTATGGCTGCCAGCGGGATTACCTTTTTTACAGAAGCCTTCAAAGGTTCGCTTCTAGAAGTTGTTCGCATTCCAGTTCCAACTGAAGGAAACGAAGAACAAACTATAAAAACTTTAGAAAATCTTGTAAAAACTAACGAATTTGCAGCGTTTATTTTTGAGCCATTAGTGCTTGGAGCCGCAGGAATGGTAATGTATGCACCAGAAGTTTTAGATAAATTAATTTGCATTTGTAACCAAAATAACGTGTTTACTATTGCTGACGAAGTTATGACAGGTTTTGGCAAAACAGGTAAAACATTTGCCAGTGATTATCTTGAAAACAAACCTGATATGATGTGTTTGTCTAAAGCCCTAACAGGAGGAACTATTCCTATGGCAATTACTACTTTTACTCAGGAAATATTCGACGGATTTTTAGACGAAGATGTGAACAAAGCTTTTTTTCATGGTCATACTTTTACGGCAAACCCAACAGGATGCGCAGCTGCTTTAGCGAGTATTTCACTTTTACAAACCGACGAAATTCAGCAAAATATTCAAACGGTTAATCAATCGCATTTAGCATTTCAATCCAAAATAAAAAACCATCCAAAAGTAAAAACCACTCGAGTTCTCGGAGTGATTTTTGCCCTAGAAATCAAAACCGAAACCCAAGAAAGTTATTATGGAACTATGCGCAACAAACTCTACAATTTCTTCATCGAAAACGGCGTAATTTTACGACCAGTTGGAAACATAGTTTACATTTTGCCACCATATATCATCACCGAAAATCAATTACAAAAAGTCTATCAAACCATCGAAAATGCTTTAGAAATAGTTTAAATTTGCATTCGTTAAACAAATATTTGAAGCAAAAATCAAAGACTTTATTTTTATTTAAAACTCTGTGATTCCTCTGTGAATCTCTGTGTTATTTAACATGAAAGAAAAAATCGCCATAACATCCTTAGCCTCCATTTCACCTTTAGGAAATAATCCTGAAACTATTTGGAACAATTATTTAACCAACCAGCATTGTTTTGAAAAGAAAGAATTCAATAATCATAAAGCGTATGTAGCAGTTTTAGATTTTGATAGCAAAAAAGAGGTCGAAAATTTAAAAAACGATGATATCAAATACAAATCATTAGATAAATCTGTTTTATATGCAATGGCAGCATCTCGTAAAGCTGTAACTCAAGCTGGATGGTCAATCAAAGATGTTTTTGGAGTGAATATAGGATCGTCAAGAGGCGCAACAGAATTGTTTGAGAAACACCATAAAGAATTTCTTGAAACAGGAAAAGCACAAACTTTAGCCTCGCCAACCACCACTTTAGGGAATATTTCCTCTTGGGTAGCACATGATTTACAATGTCAAGGACCAGAAATTTCACACTCTATTACCTGCTCAACTGCATTGCATGCTTTGCTAAACGGAGTAGCTTGGCTTCGTGCCGGAATGGCTAATAAATTTTTAGTAGGAGGAAGTGAAGCGCCATTAACGAGTTTTACAATTGCTCAAATGCAAGCATTAAAAATATATGCTACTTTAAACGAAAGCAATCAAGAGCAATGGCCATGTCGAGCTTTCGATTTAGAGAAAAAGCAAAGCTCTTTAATTCTTGGAGAAGGCGCAGCGGTTTGTTGTTTAGAAATAGGTAAATCACCTAATGCGCTGGCTTATATAGAAGGGATTGGTTATGCGACCGAAATTTTAGAGCATAACATCTCTATTTCTACAGAAGCAATTTGTTTTCAAAAATCCATGAAAATGGCATTAAAAGACACTAAAGGTTCAGATGTTGATGTAATTGTAATGCATGCCCCGGGAACTACAGCGGGAGATAAAACAGAATTCAAAGCGATTCAAAAAGTTTTCGGAACTGATTTACCTATGCTTACTACTAATAAATGGAAAATAGGTCACACTTTTGGAGCTTCTGGGATGTTAAACATTGAAATGGCAATTATGATGATGCAACACCAGCAATTTATTGGAGTTCCTTTTGCACTAAAACAGAATAAAAGAAAATCCATTAATAAGGTGTTAATAAATGCAGTTGGTTTTGGTGGTAATGCGGTAAGTGTTCTTTTATCAATTTAATTTAAGTCGATTCTAAATCTTTTACTTTTTCATATATTAAATTACTTTCAAAACCTTTACGAAGTAAGTAATCGCAATATTTTTTTCTCTTTTTTATTGCATTCAGTTCTATTAAATTTCCCCAATGCCTAT
>JBIKPT010000244.1:0-3281 GCA_044357355.1 Chitinophagales bacterium | reverse complement strand
ATGGTATTCCGGATTTTAAAAAAGCATACCAGTTGCTGTCATCCACCACTTATGTATCCAACAAAGAATTAGAGAACGAATTTTCCGTTTTCCCAAACCCATTTCTTTCTTCTGTAAATATCGTTTCAAAAGGAAATACCAATGTCGAACGTATTAATGTCATCAATAACATAGGTCAAACCATTTATACAATAAATGCACCGATAGAAAACATACTGGCTCTGCAAGATTTGCCAGGTGGTATGTATGTGCTGCAGATAGAAACGGATAAAGGATTGCTCATTAAAAAATTAATAAAGGAATAGGTTTCTATACAGATGGCAAAACGAGTTTGGCATGACGCACATAGAGTTTTGGTACATTACATAATTTCAAATGCTTGTTTATAGGTATTTCTTTGTACCGGCACACGTTATTCTGTCCCGAACTTGATTCGGGATTGTTTCAGGATCTGTTTAAGTTAATTAATAAAGTTATAATGTGCTGTAGTTTGATTAGTGGAGCCAACTCATTATTTTTATATCATCAAGTCCTGAAATGAAATTACACACTGTCATATTCCTCTATATATTTTTTTCCTTTTCATACACTTCCTATTCACAAGATGATAAAGCAGAAAAATTTACAATCAGCGGATACCTGAAAGATTTTAAAAACGGAGAAGTCCTTATTGGCGCCAACGTCTATGTGCAAGGCAATAATGCGCTCGGTTCCACTACTAACTTATATGGTTTCTATTCGTTATCTCTTCCGAAAGGAACCTATCAAATGGCATTTTCATATTTAGGATTCAATACTAAAATCCAGGAAATTATATTGGATAAGGATATTCGGATGAATGTAGAATTATCGGATGACAGCAAAACACTGGAAGAGGTAGTGATTACGGATGAACGCAAAGACGAAAACGTCAAAAGTACCGTAATGGGAAAAGAAGAATTATCTACCGATCGTATAAAATCGATTCCGGCATTTATGGGTGAAGTGGATATTATAAAAGCAATTCAGTTATTGCCCGGCGTACAGGCAGCCGGCGAAGGTAACTCCGGAATTTATGTGCGCGGTGGTGGTCCCGATCAGAATTTGGTTTTATTAGATGATGCGATTGTGTATAATACGGGTCATTTATTCGGTTTCTTTTCTGTTTTTAATGCAGACGCCATCAAGAATACTACTTTATACAAAGGTACGATGCCGGCAAATTTTGGCGGTCGTCTGTCGTCTGTAATTGATATTCAAATGAAAGAAGGCAATACCAAACGCTTTGAAATGGAAGGCGGCATCGGTATTATCTCATCGCGATTAACATTGCAGGGACCGTTTAAAAAACCTAAGTCCCTAAAACCGGCTAAAGGCTCTTTTTTATTATCAGGAAGAAGGACCTATGCATTTGATATTGCACAGCCGTTTATTAAGAGAACTGATTTTGCCGGCACTAACTACTTTTTTTATGATCTCAATATCAAAGCGAATTATCAGTTTTCAGATAAAGACAGATTATACATCAGCGGATATTATGGCAGAGATGTGTTTGTGTATAATTCAGCAAAAAATAATACCAATGTAAAAATTCCGTGGGGCAACGCCACCGCAACCGTTCGTTATAACCATTTGTTCAGTGATAAATTATTCATGAACATGTCATTTATTTTTAATGATTATAAATTTAATTTTAACGGACAACAACTCGATTTCGGCTTTCAGGCAGCTTCCGGTGTACGCGATTACAATGTAAAAATGGATTTGGATTATTATGTAAACACCAAACATAAACTCAAATTCGGAGTGAACTACACACATCATCGGATGTCACCAACGCAGGCAACATTGCGCAGCGGTGATACCAATTTTGAAACAGATCTGAACAGGCGTTATTCTCACGAAGTTGCATTTTATGCCGCACACGAATATGCAGTCAATGAAAAATTAAAATTTGATTTCGGCTTGCGTCTTAGTTTGTTCCAGCATATTGGTCCTTTTAAAGAGATCAATGGAGATAATATTGCCGGTTTTGATACCACCAATTTTGGAAGGGCAAAACCTATAAAAACCTATGTTGGTCCTGAACCGCGTGTGGCAATGCGCTATGCTTTTGGTAAAGATAATTCCATTAAGGCAGCTGCCGGTTTAAACTACCAGTATATTCATTTGGTGTCCAATTCCAACAGTACATTGCCTACAGATATCTGGGTGCAAAGTTCAGCTTTTGTGAAGCCTCAAATGGCGTTGCAATATTCAGTTGGTTATTTCCGAAATTTCAAGGATAATATGTTTGAGGCATCTGTAGAAGTTTATTTCAAACACTTATGGAATCAGATAGAATTTTCAGAAAATTTTGTGAATGAATTAAATGTAGATCAGGAGCGAGGTTATGTTTTTGGCAAAGGAAAAGCCTATGGAATTGAATTATTCTTAAAGAAAAGAACCGGAAAACTGAATGGCTGGATAGGGTATACCTTGTCGCGGTCTGACAGAAAATTCCCGGATTTGAATGAAGGAAAAGTGTTTGCTGCGAAATATGACCGAACGAATGACTTGACGATTAATATTGCCTATGATTTTAATAAAGAATGGACAGTGGGTGCAACGTGGATTTACGCCACCGGAAATGCGATTACGCCGATTACAGGAATAGGAATTGCTGAGTTTTCACCGTTCTTTATTTACGGAGAGCGTAATTCTATTCGTGTACCTGCGTATCATCGCTTAGATTTCTCATTGAATTACAGTCCGGTGCCTAAACGACGTCCGAACCGCAGATGGCAGTCCAGCTATAATTTTTCGGTGTATAATGTATACAACAGAATGAACACGTATTTTATTTATAATAAAATTGATGGCGATATTCAGTCCGGTAATTTAAATCAAACAGCTATTAATGTTTCTTTATTTCCGGTAATTCCATCTTTAACCTGGAATTTTAAATTCTAAGAACATGCAAAAATTTATCCGATATATCCTTTTTTTCAGTGTCTGCATCATAGCAGCCTGTGAGAAAGAAATTGATTTAAAAGTGCCGAATCCAAAGGACGCATTTGTTGTAGAAGGTCACATTGAAAACGGAATTCCACCTTATGTATTGTTAACCAGAAATGCTGCTTTTTACGGAAATATTAATCTGAGTAATTTGGCCAGTTATTTTGTGAGTGGCGCTGTAGTAAAAGTTATTTCCGGTAATGATACGATTCCGTTGCAGGAGTATAACGGAGCCATTATTCAGGCACTGCCGGATTCTGTCGCCATTGCATTAGCGGCGCAGTTTGGCTTAAATATAAGTAGTG
>JBIKPT010000178.1:0-5595 GCA_044357355.1 Chitinophagales bacterium | reverse complement strand
GATAATTTTGATTTTGTAGGTGAAGTGGGAAAACAATACAATTTAAAAATTGAAGTGGAAGGAAAAACGATTACGTCAATCACCACCATACCGCAACCTGTTTTTTTTGATTCTCTTTGGTTATTGCCGCATCCGAATGCTTCGCTGGCAGATTCTTTTTTTCAGGTTTATGGAAAATTAAAAGATCCACCGGCTTCTGGAACCTATTACCGATATTTTACCAAAGCAGACAATGAAGCGTCTTTAATTAATACACGTTCTGTATTTGACGACGCACTTATCAACGGTGGAATAATCGATATTTTTATTCCCAAAGGCCGACCTATAGGAAGCAGTGCGGCGAATGTAAACTTCGACACAGATGGTTATTGGGATATTCGAGATTCTGTTTGTACTATTAAACTAAGTGTGATAGATAAACCACATTATGACTTCTGGCGAACATTAGAAGCCAATAGAACAAGTATAG
The DNA here is from genome assembly GCA_044357355.1 of Chitinophagales bacterium. GTDB lineage: Bacteria > Bacteroidota > Bacteroidia > Chitinophagales > JADIYW01 > JADJSS01. The sequence goes on along the minus strand of JBIKPT010000178.1, from coordinate 5,126 downwards.
GTAATCCGTTCGGTGCTGCCGTTTTTGTGAAATCAAATGTGAATGGTGCTTATGGTATTTGGGGCGGCTATGGAAGCATTTCCGGCAGTTTTGTGCGAGTGCCTTAAGTATTTTTTTATTTATGAATGGCTGTTGCTATAGATTTTCAATGCGTACGATTGGATTCATAAATGTAGTTTCGAAATTGTCTCAAGGTCAATAAATTTTCTTTTTCAATTCTTCTTTGACTGTACGAAACCATTCCTCTTTTAAGATACTGAGAATAATACTGTCTCTTCTTTTTCCGTTGTGCAACAGAAGATGACTGCGCAGTACGCCTTCTTCTGTACAACCAATTGCTTTCATGGCTGCAATACTTCTTTTATTGTTATTGTCGGCTCTTAAGGCTACGCGTTCTGCTCCTAAAGTCTCAAAGGCAAAACTTAATAAAAGCAGTTTGCAATGTCTGTTTAAGCCGGTTCGCTGGAAATCTTTTCCATACCAGGTATATCCAATTTCCAGTGACTGATGCGGAATTTGTATATCGTAAAAACGGGTGCTGCCTGCATATCGTTGTTTCTGTTTATCAAAGATTATAAACGGATATTCTGTGTTGTTTTTTTTACAAAGCAATGCATTTTCTATATAACGTTTAAGGTTATCTTCACCGTCTGCCTGCTGAAAAGAGTATGTCCACAATTCCGGTTCCTGCAAAGAGAAAGACAACAGGTGCTCTGCATCTTTTTCCTGTAGCGGCCGTAACAAAACACGATCGTTTTCCAGTATGTATTCTTTATTAAAATCTATTTGCATCATCTTTAGTTTTCCCAGGTTTAATAATGGTGTGCTGTATCTAAAACAAATCCTGTTTTCGGATACAGATTATTGCCGATTATATTGCTCTTTGCTGTTTCCAGCATCATGCCGCAACTTCCGGATATTTGGCATAATTCTTTAGCTGCATCAATCAGTGCTAAAGAAATTCCTTTACTACGATGTTCCGGAGCAACAAATAAATCATTCAGCAACCAGTATCGTTTCATGCGGGTAGAAGAGAAGAGCGGATATAATTGTACAAAGCCTGTCAACTGTTTTTCTTCATTTTCTGCTACAATAATAACGGATTCATTTTTCTGTATTCTTTCTGATAAGAAAATAATAGATTGTTCCACATCACTTGTCTTTTCATAAAAAACACGATAGGCATCAAACAATGCTGCGAGTTGCGGAATATCATCAATACTGGCTCTGCGAATATTCATTTTATTGAATTAAAGGTTCGTAACGTTCTTTTATAACGCGAAGGTGATGTATCTGATGGCCGACCAGCATATAACCTAATCCAAGCACGGGAACTTTGCGGTTAAAGCAGGTGCCGACAATTTTTAGAGCTTCCGGTTCAAAACTTTTAAACAACTGAATAGTTGATTTTCTTACAGTCAGTAATTCATCAATCAGTTCGTCAATGGTTCGGTTGTCTGTTTTTGCATGCTCGGCAAATAAATCTTCGTCATAACCCGGAAGTTCACTTTGGTCACCGCGTGCAAACCATAATGCTCTGAATGATTGTATGCGTTCATTATCTATGATGTGCTGATAGATATCATTAATGGTCCATTTGCCGGGAGCATATATTTTACTGCCAAGTTGATGTAGCTTATCCATGTCTGTGTTTTCAACCACTTTCTGAGCATTCTCTAATGCTGTAAATAAATCATATTCTTCTACCAGATTTATATATCGGTCAAAAAAATCAGGCATCGGTTGTATGTCGCTTTTTTTCATAAGGTAGAATTTCTCTGCAAAATAAGATTTTTATAAATTATAAGTTCTCTTATTTCGTTGCAATAATCAATTTCAAAGCACCGGTAAATGATGTTTGTGTTCTGAAATGGCTATACTTTCTGTCCCATTCGCCGGAAGACAACTCATGTTCCAGTCGTTTAACCAGCAGTTCTTCCAGTCCATCCGGCAAAAATCCCCACGCGGATTGTGCCATGCGTACTTTTTTTTGCAGGAAGGCTTCAGGTCTTCCATAAAAAGCTTCCTGAAAGCCATCTAAACAATCCAATGGAATCGGAATGGATTGCACGTCAACAGTGCCGCCTAAGGCATCTATCACAAATTCTATCGTAGGATAGCGAGCTTTTTCCACTTCTGTCAATTCCTGAAAATAGCTGGCATTCCAAAAATTATTTAATGCATCCGGATCAAAGGTCATTATCACCACTTGTCCGCTGGTGACTCTGCGAAGTTCCTGTAAACCTTTTCGTATATCCGGCCAGTGATGTATAGTGACCATTGCCATAGAAGCATCAAAAGCATGGTCGTCAAAAGGCAAGGCATCTGCAGTGCCAATAATTGCGGGTACTTTGCCATTTTCTTTGCGTTGTGCTCGCATTACAGCAGATGGTTCCACGGCCACCACATAGCGTTCGTTTGGTTCGTAGGAGCCGCTGCCGGCACCAACATTCAGAACAGATTGGGCATTGCTTAAGGCAGTGTACACGTAAGCGGCAATGCGCGGGTCGGTGCGTCTTTGTCCGGAATACGAATGACCTGACTGGTCATAATTAAAAGCTGGATTTGTGATTTTCATGATTATATTTTTTATTAAAAAAAATGCCATCATATTTGATGGCATTTTAAAATTATCTGAAAAGATTATTTGTTATTACCACATTTTCGCTCTGTCGGCTTCTTTGATGTACATTGGATCGGTTGGTTTTACGTTGAAAGCTTTGTGAAATTCAGGTAAATTACTCAACACACCATTCACTCTGTATTTGGCAGGTGAATGCTCATTGGATAAAATCTGCATACGCATCGCTTCAGGTCTCATGCTTTCTCTCCAGATGATAGCATAGTTGATGAAGAAACGCTGTTCCGGTGTTAAGCCGCTGATTAACGTAGTAGTCTTAGTGCCATTTGCTTTTTTCAATGCATTTAAGCTGATAATCATACCGCCTAAGTCTGCAATGTTTTCGCCTAAAGTAAGTTCACCGTTTACATGCAAGCTGTCGCCGGGAAATGGTTTGTACTGATTGTATTGTGTTACAAATTTATCCGTTAAGGCTTCGTAACTTTTTTTATCCTTCTCTGTCCACCAGTTTTTCAGATTGCCTTCAGCATCAAACTGGCTGCCCTGGTCGTCAAAACCATGTGTGATTTCATGACCAATCACCATGCCAATTCCTCCATAATTTACGGCATCATCCGCATTTTCATAGAAAAACGGTGGTTGTAAAATGGCTGCCGGAAATACGATTTCATTGATTAACGGATTGTAATAAGCATTTACCGTTTGAGGTCCCATGCCCCATTCTGTACGGTCAATTTTTTCTTTGTTTAATCGAGATAAAATACGAAGATTTTCTGCATATGCACAGTTAAGCACATTCAATACATGCGGTTGATTGCTTACTTCTGTATTTTCATATGTCCACCATTTGTCAGGATAACCAATTTTTACATCGATTTTTGCTAATTTTTCTAATGCTTTTGCTTTTGTTTCCGCACCCATCCAGGTAAGTTCATTCAAACGTTCTTTTAAGGCAGCTCGGATATTTTCAACTAAATCTAATGCACGTTTTTTTGCTTTAGGAGAGAAGTTGGTTTTTACATATTCCTGACCGATCAAATCTCTAAGGTATTGTTCTGAAACGTAAGAAATTCGTTTCCATCTTGGTTCCAGTTGAACGATGCCGCTCAATGTTTTACCAAAGAAATTAAAACGAGCTTCTACGATTTCTTTATTGAGGTGTTTTGCCGTTCCGTTTAATAAATGAAACTCAATATAAGAAACCCACTTATCATGCGGAATATTGGCAAACATGCTGTCCACTGTTTTATAAAATTCCGGTTGACCAACAACAATTTCCTTAGGAGTTACTTTCATTTCACCAAAAAAAGCATCCCAGTCAATGTTTTTATAATCTGCTTTTAATTTATCGATTGTAAACAGGTTGTAATTTTTTTCCGGATCACGCAATTCAACGCGCGACATAGAAGCAGCAGCCAGTAAATTTTCTATTTCAAGCACGTTCTGCATATGTTGTTTTGCCGTTACTTTTTTATCTAAACCTGATAATTGAAATAAATTTTTGATGTATTCACCATAAGCATCCAGATTTTTCAGTGATTTTTCATCTTTTCTGAAATAGAAATCTTTGTCTGGTAATCCCAAACCACCTTGTCCGATATACATAACATAGCGTGTGGTGTTTTTTGCATCTACATCTACATAGTAGCCTAATGGTGAACTCATGTCACGCATGCCTAATTTTGAGAATATTTTAGTTAGTGCAGATGGTGTCGTTGCATTTTCAATTTCTGTAAACCAGCCTTGAAGCGGCTGTACACCAGACTTATCAATTGCGGCAGTGTCCATTGCATTTCTGTAGAAATCGCCCAGTATTTGAAGATTTGAGCCTTTGGGTGCTTTAATTTTTAAATTTGCAGAATTTTCTAAGATTCTTTTTACCACTAATCGGCTTCTTTCATCTAATTTATCAAACATACCAAATCTTGATTTGTCGTCAGGAATTGGGTTTGCTTTTGTCCAGCGCTGATTTACATATTCGAAAAAATCTTCAGTTGGTTTTATTTTGGTGCTGAAGTCTAGTTGTTTAATGGCAGGATCTTTACTTACAGAAGATGCCGATACCGGTTTAATTAACGCAGCTGAATTTGCTGATGTTGGTCTTGTGGCCGGTGTAGTTTTTGTAGTTGGCGCAGACTTGGTAACTGTTGTTTTACTGTTTGTAGCAGTTTTAGCAGGCGCAACCGCATTGGAGGTTTGTGCAAAGGAGTGCAATGCCATTGCCGACAGAACAACCGGTATTACTAAATGTTTGATTTTCATATTATTTTATTATGTTGCAAAATTAGTAGAAAGAAGTTGATTTATATTACAAACGGACGTTAAAAAGTGTCATTTTCAGCATCTTTTTTTCTCGTATACTGCATCCAGACTCTTTCGTGTAGATAGAAAAGAAATACCTTCGTAATTACTTCTGTAAATCCTATCTTTAATGCTTTAGAATAATCGCCGGTCCATAATGTAGCTATAATAATGGTATCTATGGTGCCCACTATTCGCCAGCTTATTCCTTTTGCGACACTTCTGGCGTGTGTTTCTTCCCAGA
>JBIKPT010000275.1:0-2531 GCA_044357355.1 Chitinophagales bacterium | reverse complement strand
GCTAACAAAAACAGCCGTCGAGTTTAAAAACATTGATGAAACTTCTGCATCACCGTTGGCTAGAGAATTATTTAAATTTCCTTACGTCAAAGAAGTTTTTATAGACGAAAACTATGTTTCGGTAACCAAATATGCAGTAAACGAGTGGCAAGAAATTACTTTAGAGCTGCGTTCATTTATTAAAGAATTTATTGAAAACGGAGGAACTGTTCTTGATGAAAGCCTTGTTGACTTGAGCCCAAAAATAGAGAAACAAAAGATAGAAAATTTTGATACCCTCGATACTACATCACAACAAATCATAAATATTTTAGAAGAATATGTCAAACCTGCTGTAGCTGCCGATGGCGGTAATATTCTTTTTGATTCGTACGACGAAAAAGAAAAAAGAGTAAAAGTAGTTCTTCAAGGTGCTTGTAACGGCTGTCCATCTTCTACATTTACATTAAAAAGTGGTATCGAAAATATGCTGAAAGACATGCTTAATGATAAAGACATTATTGTCGAAGCATTGAACGGATAATTTTTTACTAAAAATACAATCAAAATTAAATAACTAAATGTTCTATGAATGAATTGGCGCAAGAAACAAGTCCTTATTTATTACAACATGCCAATAATCCTGTAAACTGGAAAGCATGGAACACCAATTCGTTATCTGAAGCCAAAGAAAAAAACCAACTAATCATTATTAGTATTGGGTATTCTGCTTGTCATTGGTGTCATGTCATGGAACACGAAAGCTTTGAAGATGAGTTAGTTGCCAAAACTATGAATGCTCATTTCATAAATATAAAAGTAGATCGCGAAGAGCATCAAAATGTAGATGCGGTTTATATGAAAGCTGTTCAAATTATGACGGGGCGTGGCGGTTGGCCATTAAACATTATAGCTTTACCTGATGGGAGACCAGTTTATGGAGGCACTTATTTTAGAAAAGAAGAATGGATAAATGTTTTGGAACAACTACAAGAATTGTACAAAACCAATCCTGAAAAAATGATAGAATATGCGGAAAAATTACATAAAGGCATTGAAGCTATTAGCATCATTAAAAAGCCGACAACTAATACAATTTTAGCGCAAAATTTACTAGTTCCTTTAGTAGAAAAATGGAAAAAGAGCTTCGATTTAGAATTTGGCGGTATGGAACGAGCTCCAAAATTTATGATGCCCAACAATTACAATTTTCTGTTGCGATATGGTTTTCAAACCAACGATACTGAATTGTTAGATTTTGTAAATCTTACCTTAACCAAAATGGCTTACGGAGGACTTTTTGACACCATTGACGGAGGTTTTTCACGCTACTCAGTTGACATGAAATGGCATGTCCCGCACTTTGAAAAAATGTTGTATGACAATGGTCAGCAGGTTTCTCTTTATTCCAATGGGTATAAACTAACTAAAAATCCTTTGTTTAAAGAAGTTGTAGAAAAAACGCTTCAATTTATCTCTAGAGAATTAACCAATAAAGAGGGTGGTTTTTATTGTGCGCTTGATGCCGATAGTCTCAATGAAAAGCGACATTTAGAAGAAGGTGCTTTTTATGTTTGGCAAAAAGCTACTTTGCAAGAACTACTTAAAGAAGATTTCGAATTATTTTCGGAAGTTTTTAATATTAATGATTTCGGATTTTGGGAACATGGAAACTATGTACTCATTCAAAATAAATCCTTAGAAGAAATTGCAGCTATACACCAAATAAAAGAATCAGAATTAGCATCTAAAAAGAAATCTTGGGAAACTATTTTATTCTTAGAAAGAGAAAAAAGAAGTAAACCTCGATTAGACGACAAATGTCTTACTTCTTGGAATGGCATTATGCTAAAAGGATTTGTCGATGCCTTTAAAGCTTTTAAAGATGTAAATTATTTAACAACCGCAATAAATAATGCCAATTTCATTATTAAAAATCTTTGGTCATCTGATGGGAATTTATTTCACAATTACAAAAATGGCATAAGTACCATAAATGGATATTTAGAAGATTATTGCTTTGTTATAGATGCTTTTATAGGTTTATATGAAGTTACTTTTGACGAAAAATGGTTGCACCATTCCAAACAATTAACGGATTATTGTTTAGAACACTTTTTTGATGAAAATAGTGGTTTCTTTACCTTTAGTTCTAATTTAGATGAAGCTCTAATTGCCAAACATTATGAAACTGAAGACAATGTTATTCCAGCATCAAACTCGGTAATGGCAAATAATTTATTGTATTTGAGTATCTATTTTCACAATGCCTACTATGAAAAAATAGCACATTTAATGTTACAAAATAGTATTGTGAATATCGACTATCCTTCGGCTTATTCGAATTGGCTTTTAACATTTTTAAATTTCGGAGAGCAAAACAAAGAACTAGCAATTTGTGGACAAGACGCATTAAAATACAATTCAATATTGAACGAAATGTACTTGCCTCATATCATATTAGCTGGTTCTGAAACAGAGTCCAATCTTCCGTTTTTAAAAGACCGATATAAAAACAAAGAAACCCTTTTTTATGTTTGTCAGAATAAAAC
>JBIKPT010000119.1:0-8904 GCA_044357355.1 Chitinophagales bacterium | reverse complement strand
AGTGAAATTCAGTGCAAATGATATTTTAAATCAGAACAGAAGCATTACCAGAAACGTAACGGAAATTTATACCGAAGATGTACAGTCAACGGCATTGCGTCGTTATTTTATGGGAACAGTTACGTACACACTTAAGAAAATTGGATCTGCAAAAAGCGATGACAAACCAAAAGATTTTATGATGCCGCCACCAGGCGGAATGCCGGCTGGTCCACCACCTGGAAATTAATTTAATGGTAAAATCTGTAAAATGAGTTTGTATATTTGATGGTAGTAAGCTATTCAAATGAGAAAAGCACATTATTTTTCCGGTTTATTTATTACGGTTTTCATCGTATTCCATTTGCTAAATCATGCATTTGCTATAATTAGTTTAGAAAAACATTTATCAGTGATGGAAACGTTTCGGTTAGTGTGTAGAAATGTATTTGCAGAAAGTATCCTGATTGTGGCAGTCGTCTTGCAAGTATTTTCCGGAATTAAATTAGTACTGCAATCCAGGAAACAGGCTGTTTCCTTGCTGGATAAACTGCACATTTATTCAGGATTATATTTAGCCTTTTTTTGTTGGTTCATGTAAGCGCCGTTTTCTCAGTTCGCATTATATTCAAGATGAATTCCAATACGTATTTCGGTGCGGCTGCTTTAAATCATTTTCCGGAAGTCTTCTTTTTTGTGCCGTATTATTTCTTAGCAGTCCTTGCCTTTTTTACACATGTTGCCTGTATTCACTTTAAAAGAACTGTTTCAACATTGCAAACCTATGCTGTCATAGTTTTTGGATTTTTTAGTGCAGCTTTTTTGCTGTATGCACTCACGAATCATTTTAATGGTTATGCAATTCCGGAAGCCTATGAAAAGATGCTGGATGCAATGTCATTCTGGTATTTTTTCCATCTTCATACTGCGAGATCCTTTCAGTAAAATTTCAGAGCCGGTTAAATCCTGTTGTTGAAACCAGATATGTGCTGCTGCTGTAGTCGTGAATTTCAGAACTGCATCAGAAGTTTTTGTTTTACTAAATTCATTTCCAACTAAAATGATGTTGTCGAATTTTAACTGCTCGGCTAAATCTGCAATATGCTGATGTTCTTTCGGTGCATCTTCACCTAACTCAAACATATCACCTAAGATAACCATCTTCTTTTTATCTGATGATTTGGCAAAGCTTTCCAGTGCATGCTGCATGCTGGTCGGGTTGGCATTGTAGGCATCTAAAATCAGCTTATAGCCGTTTTTTTCTATCGCTTGTGAGCGTGCATTTTCAGGATGATAATTGGTAATAGCATTTTGTATATGTTGATTAGAAACACCGAAGTGTTTTCCAACCGCAATGGCACACATGATATTGCTGTAGTTATAGCTGCCAAATAGATTGGAATTGATTTCAACGTCTTCAAACTGAATTTTTAAAAACGGATTTTCGATTAAAATTTTACTGTTGTATTTGTTGCCTGGATCATTTCCGTAAGAAATAAAATCAGGCATACTTCTTTCTTTCAGCATGTTTAATAAAATAGCGTCGTCACCATTTACAAAAACCAGGCCCTGGTATTGTTTTAAATAATCATACAGCTCACCTTTTCCTTTTCGGATACCTTCAATTCCGCCAAATCCTTCCAGGTGTGCTTTGCCACAGTTGGTAATGATGCCATGTGTCGGTTCCACATATTTGCAATAACTTTCAATTTCTTTCTGATGGTTTGCGCCCATTTCGATTACGGCAATTTCAGTATTTATGTTCATTTCCAGCAACGTCAAAGGAATACCAATATGATTATTTAGATTTCCTTTGGTGTAGTGAGTTTTGAATGTGGTATTTAAAACAGCATGCATCAGTTCCTTGGTAGTAGTTTTTCCGTTCGAACCTGTGATACCTATAACTGCCTTTGGCTTTACTTGTTTTAAATGATAATTTCCTAATAGTTGCAGAGTGCTTAATACATCGTCTACCAGTATGCAGTTGTCATTTATTTTGAATTCAACTTCATCAATGACTGCATAGGATGCATCTTGCTCAAGTGCTTTAGATGCAAATGTATTACCGTTAAAATTGCCGCCTTTTAGTGCAAAATAAAGTTGTCCTTTTTCTATTTTTCTGGTGTCGGTTGTGATTCCGGTAGATTGTAAAAAGAGTTGATATAATTCGTGAATTTCCATAGGCTAAAAATAAAAAAGTCCCGCGAATAGTCGCGGGACTTTTTATATACAGATTGTTATCTATTAATATTTTCTTGCTTTTTTGTTTTTAGAAATGGTTTTGGTCATTTCGCCAAATCCTTTTCCACCAAACATATTTCCGTCAGGAGAACCAACACGTACCATTGCACAACGGAAACCTATATCATCTGATGACTGATCTTCATTTAAGAATCTTCTTGTGCCAGGTGACATATAATAACCTCTGTCTCTCCAAGAACCACCTTTGTAAACTCTTGCTTTATTGTTAATCAATGTGGAAACACCATACTGATATTCAACCTGAGAAGATGAATCACCGTCATTATAATCCAATGCATATGATTTTCTGTAGTTTCTTCTGTTGCTTAAGTCAGCATCGTCTTCACGAACATATTTAATTCTTCCCATGCTATCCAATCCTTCATCATAAGATGGCTTCATGAAGATATTACCACGATAAGTATTTAAGTCGTCACCGTCAGCTTCAGTTAAAGGTCTGAAAACATCTTGTGTCCATTCGTTTACGTTACCAGCCATGTTAAATAAACCAAAATCATTCGGATAGTTTGCATGAACATCAGCGGTGATTTCAGCATTGTCATTTAACGCACCAGCAACACCCATGTAGTCACCACGGCCTCTCATAAAGTTAGCCATGAAATCTCCTTGATTTTGATTGTGTCTTTGGTAACGGAATGTTGCGCCATCCCATGCGTAGATACGTCTGTCTGTTACAACTTCTTCACCTGGCATAGGCATGTTGCCTCTTAAACCTAAAGCAGCATATTCCCATTCAGCTTCTGTTGGAAGTCTGTAGTCTGGTAATAAAATACCATCTTTTCCATTTACGTTTCTTTTTCCGGAACCGTTAGGGTTTAAGTCTTCTTTTTGTTTTTTAGTAGCACCTTGGTATAAACCAACTGCATAAGCTTCTGTGTTGAAGTTATCTTCATTTTTCTGATTGGCATTCAGGTCTAAATAACCTTCTTTTACTAAAATCATCTCATTCACACGGTCAGTACGCCATTTGCAATATTCGCTGGCTTGTAACCAATTTACACCAACTACAGGATATGTATTGTAAGCAGGGTGCGTGAAATAGTATTTTACGTAAGGTTCGTTGTAAGCCAAATTTCTTCTCCAGCACATTGAATCCGGTTTTGCACTTTTAACAAACTCAGGATGATCTGTACCAAATACACGCTCTAACCAATAAACGTACTCATTGTAGTCAAGATTGGTAACTTCAGTTTCGTCCATATAAAAGGAAGAAACGGTAGTTCTGCGCTGTACGTTTTGGTTTTCATATAGCAAATCATCTTCAGTAGCACCCATAACAAAGGTACCACCTTCCACCAAAACTAAATTTGGACCAGTGATTTGCTGAGTGTTAGATGATTTTTCAAATCCACCCCATTTTTTATCATTGTAGTTCCAGCCTGTAGTGGACGATGAGTTTCCTCCCTTGTTTCCACCTTTACAGCTAACAGCTAATACACCTGCAACAATAGCTAGGTGTAAGAATCTTTTCATTCTTTTGTAGGTCATTATTTCGGCTTTTTAAAAAATTAATTCAAAGATATAGCAAATAAATTAATTTGCAAAATGTTTCGACTAACTTTATTTAACGCAAAATAGCTCATAATATTGTTTTTTCCCGTAAAATTGCATAAAAAACAGTTTGCATCGTTTTATGTTAATCTAACATCTAACAATTAATTAATCTTGAGGCAAAAAATGGTAAAGATTTCTAAAAAAATAATTTTAATTGTTCTGCTGCTGCAAATGCTGAACGTAGCTGCTCAGGAAGCCTTTTTATCTGACTATTTAGTAACGATTGACTGGAAAACAGCAAACAAAGAACTCGTATTCTCAAAAGCTATATATCCAAAAGAATTTTCTGGCCTGCCTGTTTATCATTTTTCTACTTCCACTTTTAAAAGTAACTCAGTAGAGTTTGCCATTCAAAATCCTGTTTTTAAACCCTTGCAGGATGTTAACCTGTCTGCTGACCAGGTTAAATTAATAAGCAATCAATTAGTGCTTTCTAATGCAGCCGGTTTTGAACGAAATAAGAAAATTGTAAGTATTTCAGTTTTACCATTCATTAAAAATAATGGGCAAATTGAAATATTAACTTCATTTAATGTTGTAGCCGTTCCAGCCAATACTATAAATTCAAGAGAAGAAAAAGGATTAGAAGAGAGAAATTATGCGCCATTTTCAGTTTTTAACAGTGGCAAATGGTTTAAATTGGGAGTGCCAAAAGGTGGTGTATACAAACTGGATTATACTTTTTTAAAGAATTTAGGCTTAAATGTTGATGTACTTCAGCCGTCTAATATCCGCATATTTGGGCACCGTGCAGGTATGCTGCCTGAACTAGCCGGAGCTGATAAGGATGATGATGTAAAAGAAATCAGTATTAAAGTGGTTACGGCAGTTTCCAATAAATTTCAGGCAGGTGACTATGTGCTGGCTTATTTGCCCGGACCGGAAAAATGGACTTATAACATATCCAGGCAAATGTTTCTTGCAAAAAAGCATATATACAGCGATACTAAAAACTTTTTTATAACTGCTGATGCGGGTGTAGGAGCAAGAATTGGTTCGGTAAATTCATTAAGTGTACCAGAAAATAAAGTGATTACCACTTACGATGACTATATCTCTTTTGAAGAAGATAAAATAAATATTGCTCAATCTGGAAAGCAGTTTATCGGAGATGAGTTTGGCGGTGTTACTGATAAATCATATAGCTTTAGTTTGCCTAATTTAATTAGTGCACAACCTGTTAAATTATCTATTGCTCTGGTCGGAAAATCCAATACTTTCGGCTCCACTTTTACCGTGTCTGCCGACAACGCTTCAAATGTAAATAGTATTTTTATTCCCAACATTAATTCATTCTTCGATATTCCGGATGCAGGTGTTTTTGTACAAAGACAGTTATCGTTGTTTAATCTGTCACCAAATTTTTCACTGAATTTAAGTTATGACCGCAACGGTGATTTTAATACAAAAGGCTGGCTGGATTTTATTCAGTTAAATGCCGTTTCCACACTTCGATACAACGGACAGCCACTATCCTTCAGGAATATTTCTTCTGTAGGAAGCGGTAATGTTTCCAGATTCGAAATTCAGAACATTAATCCAAACGTCGAAATCTGGGATGTCACAAATCCGTTCTCGGTGCAGAAGATTAATTATAATCTTTCGGGTAATATTGCATCATTAAATATTGCTACCGACTCTTTAAAAGAATTTGTGGCTGTTGAAACAGCTAATGACATACCAATGGCTTTAGGAACCATAAATAATCAGAATTTACACGCATTGCCACAACAGGATATGTTGATTGTTACGCGAGCTGCATTTCTCCAACAGGCAGAACAGTTGGCGCAATTTCACAGAGAAAAACAAAATCTTCGAGTTGCAGTAGTCGAGTTGAATCAGTTGTATAATGAATTTTCTTCCGGCACCAATGACGTAACCGCAATCAGAGATTTTGCAAAAATGTTTTACGACAGAGCATCAGGAAACACAACAGAAATGCCTAAATATTTACTGCTCTTCGGAGATGGCACATACGATAATAAAAACCTGGGTGACTACCTAATTCCAACTTTTGAAAGTGAAAAATCTTATGAAACACTGGATACCTATGTATCGGATGATTACTTCGGATTAATGGATGATAATGAAGGAGCAAATATTAATAATACCGCTGCTGAAATTATGGATATTGGTGTAGGCAGAATTCCGGCAGGTGATGTGACACAGGCACAGACAGCTGTAGATAAAATAAGAATGTATGCCTCTAAAGAAGCATACGGCGACTGGAGAAATCAAGGGGCATTTGTTGCCGATGACGAAGATTTCAATACACATATTGCAGATGCCAACACGGCAGCTGATTATTATGGTGCAGCAGAAAAAAAATCGAATATAGATAAAATTTATTTAGATGCTTATCAGCAGCAATCTGCGGCCGGCGGAACAACTTATCCTGCCGTAAATGAGGCCATCAATCGAAAATTATTCACCGGTTCTTTATTTATGAATTATATGGGTCACGGTGGTCCTATTGGCCTGGCCGCTGAACGTGTGCTAACCATTGATGATATTGGCCAATGGACAAATAGCACAAAATTACCGCTGTTAATTACCGCTACTTGTGAGTTTGCACCATACGATAAAACAGATGAATTTACAGCCGGTGAAAGAGTTTTGTTTAATGCTAATGGCGGAGGCATTGCATTGGTAACAACAACACGTGTGGTGTATGCAAACAGAAACAAAACGATGAATGATAATTTCATGGAACAAATGGTGAATGCCTATAATGATGAAAATATTACTTTGGGTGACATCGTGCGGGAAGCAAAGAAATTCACCAATACTTTAGATGGCAACAGGAAGTTTACACTTTTAGGTGATCCGGCGTTAAGGCTGGCATTTCCAAAATATAATGTGGTTGCCACGCATTTAAATAATGTTCCTTTTTCATCACCACATGATACCTTAAAAGCATTGTCAAAAATTACAATTGACGGTGAAATTCGTGATAAAAGTAATTTCCTGATGTCAGATTTTAACGGTATCGCTTCAGTTAATATCTATGATAAATTGAAGTCAGTAAATACCTTGGTCAATGACCCGTTCAGCATCAATAATCCAAATGGAAGTCTTCCGTTTAGTTTTGATCTTCGAAAAAATATTATTTACAAAGGAAAGTCAAAAGTTACCAACGGCAAATTTAAATGTACGTTTCTGGTGCCTAAAGACATTGACTATAATTACGGTTTTGGTAAAATTAGTATGTATGCAAGCTCAGACACTACAGATGCTGCAGGTTATACAAATGATATAGTAATTGGTGGTGCAAGCGATACCATTTTAACCGACAATAAAGGACCGGATGTTGACGTGTTTTTAAACGATGAAAAATTTGTTTTTGGTGGAATTACAGACGAACGACCAAAATTATTTTCAAAATTATTTGATGAAAATGGAATCAATACTTCCGGAAACGGTGTTGGGCACGACATCACGGCAATTATAGATAATGATACAAAGCAAATATACAACCTGAACGATTTCTACGAGACCACAGTGGATGATATTTCGAGAGGAGAAGTGAATTATCCGTTTTCTAAATTGTCCAAAGGCAGACACACACTGGAAGTGAAAGCCTGGGATGTCCTGAATAATTCAGGCGTTGGTTATACGGAATTTATTGTGGAGGAAAAAGCAAACCTGGCATTGTCACATGTGTTGAATTATCCTAATCCGTTTACCACCAACACCCGATTTATGTTTGAGCATAATAAACCCGGTGCACCATTGGATTTGAGAATAGAAATCTTCACCGTTTCAGGTAAGGTAATTAAAACAATTACAAAAAATATAAACACTACAGGCTACAGAGTAGACGACATAATCTGGGATGGATTAGATGATTTTGGCGACAAAATTGGACGTGGTGTATATATTTATAGAATATCATTAAAAGACGATACCGGTAAAAAAGTTAGTCAATACCAAAAATTAGTGATACTAAATTAGATTTTTTCAAATAATTTTACCATTTTAACGTTTTGAAATACAAATTGGTTAATATTAGACATAGAAATAAATAGAATAAACTGCAAATTATGGAAGTAAATTTACACTTATCTAATTTTAATAATTTTTTACATGAGATATTTTTTGAGACCCAACATTCCTTTTATTGCTTTTATTCTGACGAGCTTTTGCTCTGTCTCAGTTGCACAGAATTTTGGCAAAGGTGGAGTAAATACAGTGAATAGCGCCGTGCCATTTTTGCGAATTGTACCCGATGCCAGAGGTGGCGGTATGGGTGATGTAGGAATTGCAACTTCTGTAGATCCCAACACTACCTTTTACAATGCATCTAAGTTAGCCTTTGCTAAAAAGAAGTTAGGCTTATCTCTTTCTTACGCACCATGGCTACGTGCTTTAGGTATTACGGATATTTACATGGCTCATTTTACAGGCTATTATAAAATTTCCCGAAATGATGTGGTTCATACATCTCTCAAGTTTTTTAGTTTAGGAAATATAGAATTTACAGATGCCGGTGGAAATTCACTTGGCAGCGGTAATCCACGTGAATTATCCTTCGATGCAGGTTATTCCAGAAAATTAGGAAAGCATTTTGCTCTTGGTGTGGCGTTTCGTTACATTTACTCTAATCTGGCTTCCGGACAAAGCATCGGTAGCGAGCCTATCAAAGCAGGAAATGCCTTTGGTGCCGATTTATCCGGTACATATAACTTAGATATGACGGTTGGTAAAAAGAAAATGAAATCAAATTTCATGGCAGGTTTTGCCGTAACCAATATGGGGACTAAAATTTCTTACACAGCTAATGCAAGAGAAAAAGATTTTATTCCAACCAATTTTGGATTAGGCGTAGGATACCGTTTGCAACCCAACAAATACCACGAATGGGGAATTTATGCAGACTTCAATAAACTGCTGGTCCCAACACCAAAAGCAGGTGATGCAGACAGCAACAGAATACCGGATTTTAAAGAACAATCTTCTTTCAAAGGAATATTTACCTCAATAGGTGATGCACCGGGTGGCTTTAAAGAAGAAATGCGCGAATGGACTATGGGTATCGGTACTGAATACTGGTACGATCAAATTTTTGCTGCTCGCTTAGGCTATTTTCTGGAAGCAAAAGATAAAGGC
>JBIKPT010000274.1:0-2559 GCA_044357355.1 Chitinophagales bacterium | reverse complement strand
ACAACGCATTAATTGTAGAAGTCGATTTCATTTTTTTTGCGCTTTCTAACAGTTCCTGGTCTGTTAATGTGTTTAGATTTTCCGGTGTCATTTGTACAAATATATGTTTAATTCGGCAATCTATTCGGTCGAAATACAGTTTATTTTAGGAGAAAAGACCATCTTTCGGAATATTTTAACCGGTGTATTTTCTGTAAAAACCCTTTCATGACAATGTACACATTTAACTAGTGTGCATAAACTCTTTTGTTAAATTCTTTGAATATTCAAAATCCTTTCCTAGGTTAGATTATCGTAAACAAATTTAAACTCAAAAAAAGTTAACATGAAGAAACTTATTTTAATTAGCTCGGCGGTAGCTATGTTGTTTTCCGCGTGCCAAAAGAACAATTTAACGGAAACGGATACACCTGCTGCAGGTTTCCAGAGAAACTGCGGTTCGATGGAAGTATTAGCTGCACAACTACAGGAAGATCCGACATTGGAATCCAGAATGCAGGCTATCGAAACATTTACTCAGAATTTTATGGCTAACCCAAATTCAAACGCTCGTTTGGTGAACGGCGTTATAGAAATACCTGTAGTCGTGAATGTGTTATACAGAACAACAGCAGAAAATGTTTCTTTAACTCAAATCCAATCTCAGATTGATGTATTAAATGAAGATTTCAATGCTACTAACATTGATTATTCAAAAGTACCTTCTACTTTTTCTGGTGTTAAAGCGAATATCGGAATCCGATTTGTATTAGATCAGGTTATCAGAAAATCTACTACTAAAAAAAGCTGGGGCACCAACAATGCGATGAAAATATCTTCTCAGGGTGGTTTAAATCCAACTTCTCCAACAACTAAATTAAACCTTTGGGTTTGTACTTTAAGTGGCGGAATTTTAGGATATGCACAATTCCCTGGTGGTTCTTCTGCTACGGATGGTGTGGTTATCTTAAATTCAGCATTTGGTCGCACAGGTACTGCTGCTGCGCCGTTTAACAAAGGCAGAACTGCAACACACGAAGTTGGTCACTGGTTAAACTTACGCCACATCTGGGGCGATGCTACTTGCGGAAGCGATTTAGTAAGCGATACACCTACACACAACACTGCTAACTACGGCTGCCCGGCTGCCGGACATAAATCTACCTGCACAGGCACACCGGTAGAAATGTGGATGAACTACATGGATTATACAGATGATGCATGTATGTACATGTTCTCTGCAGGTCAAAAATCAAGAGTACTGGCTACTTTTGCAACTGGCGGTCCAAGAAATAGTTTTGCGCAATAAAATCTAAAATTTATATCAATAAAAAATGGCTGTTCGACGAACAGCCATTTTTTATTATTGTCTATCAATTTGTCTGAATTAGGATTAATTGGATTTATGGATTGTTGGATTATTTTTGTACTAATTAAAATCTATCTTTTATCACTTTCAACATTTCTGTTGAAAGTCTTGCATTAGAACCTAAGATTTGTTTGCCGTGCAACCAATTCTCACCACCTTTAAAATTAGTAACGATTCCGCCAGCTTCCTTCAAAATCAATGCACCAGCTGCCACGTCCCAGGGCGACAAAGAATACTCAAAGAAGGCATCAAATCTGCCACAAGCGGTGTAACACAAATCTATTGCAGCAGAGCCTAAACGTCGAATGCCACGTGTATGTTCCATAAAATATCTGAGTACGTTCATGTATTTTTCCAGTTGCTCAAAATCGTAATATGGAAAACCGGTTGCTATTAAACTATCAGATAACTTCGTTGTAGCAGAAACCGAAATTTTGTTACCGTTTAAAAATGCACCATTATTTTTTGAGGCATAAAACAACTCGTTTTTATTTAGTTCCAACACCACGCCAACTACCATTTCATCGTGGTGTTTTAATCCAACAGAAATTCCAAATACAGGCACCTGATGAATAAAATTAGTTGTGCCATCCAGTGGATCTATTATCCATTGCCACTCACCTTGCGTTTGTGCTATCGTATTTTCTTCGGTTAAAAAAGAGGCATTTGGAATTATTTTTTGCAACTCTGTCACCAATATCTTTTCCGATTCCTTATCTACGTAAGTCACTAAGCTGTTTAAGGCTTTTGTTTCGATATCGCTGTGCCGAATCTTGCCCATTTCGCTTTGGATAAAAACGGCTGCCTGCTGCACTGCGTCAATAGTTTGTTGTTGGATAACTGCTAACTTATTTTCCATATTTTTCCTTGTTGGTTTTAGCAACATTTTCTTCTTTACTCTTTCCTTCCATCACTACTGCAAATTCACCTTTAGGCTCTTTTTGTGTGAAATGTATAATTGCCTCTGCCACATTTCCATGAAAGTTTTCTTCAAACTTTTTAGTTAACTCTCTGCTTATGGATACTTTCCTATCTGCGCCGAAATATTCCTGTAATTCTTGCAGCAATTTCAATACACGATAAGGTGATTCGTAAAAAACAACCGTTCGGCTTTCTTCCTGCAAGCCTTGCAATCTCTTTTGTCTTCCTTTTTGGTGTGGTAAAAATCCTTCATAAATAAATCTATCTGTCGGAAATCCTGAATTCACTAA
>JBIKPT010000118.1:0-9036 GCA_044357355.1 Chitinophagales bacterium | reverse complement strand
CAACATTTTCGGTGTGATGTTATAACTGATATTTACGGATGGCAGATACGCATGTTTAATATTTTTTACTTCAATTAAATCCGATTGTGTTCCGGATGTTAGTTGCTGATTGGAATATTCATATCTGAAACCGGCAACGATTCGCACTTTACTTTTTATGGAAAGCTCTGTGTTTACATAAGATGCGCCGATTAAATTATTTGCTTTATAAGAGTCATAAGAGCGAGTCTGCTCACCCAGTTTTATACCGTTAGTGGTGTTGATGTTTTGCATCAGCACATCGATGCCTTGTGTGGCAAAATTATAATCGAATAAATCGAAATCGGACCGTTTAAATCCTAAAATTCTTGCATTAAAATCTCTGTTTTTATATTCTACGTAAGCACCACCATTAATGGAAGGAATGATTCCCTTATCAGCAGCTTTTAGTATTTTATTGGTAGAATTTACTGCAATAGTTACGATGTTTTCCTGCATATCAGAAAAGAAACGACCTAATGAATTTGGATTAACCGATGTTGGTAACACATTTATCTCATAGATATTTGTAGCCGAATTGAGTGTAGATGTATACCGCTTAAAATCGGGTTCTTTTCTGTATGCTCTGCTGTAACCAACCACCCAGTCAATTGCGTTATTGTCTGTTTTCACCTGATGTTTTCCTAATAACTGACCCGCGTAAATTCCTTTGTATGCGTTATATAAGGCATGGTTATCGACAGTCAAATCATTTGCTAAATCAGTTCCTGTTCTGTGTGTGTATTGAGAAAGTCCGTTGCTGTTGAAAATATTTTTAAACTCTATAGTATTTTTTCCGAATTTAAAAGCCCAATTGTGCAGTATACCTAATCGTACATTGTTATTATATTGTTCGTCCGTGTAGTTATATTTTGCTTCCTGCTTATCATTCGCAAAATCATAGATATTATAATCTGCTCTGAAAATATTGAATGTCTGTTTGGAAATACTGTAATTAATAGACGTTATCATACCAATCAGCATTTTATCGGTGGATATTCTTCTTCCAAAGCTGATGCCTATTCGCTGATCCGGAATTGAAGCTTGTTTTTGAGCAGTCCAGTCATTATTTAATTCTTTTCCTGCATCAACCTGCTGTTGTAAGTTTAATGTATTCACATCTTTACTTAGAGACGATGGAAGATTATTTTTTGGGTCGTTAGCTAAGTAGAACAACGGACCATTTTTTTGGTTGAAAAACGGCTTAAAAGTAGTTCCAACTCTAACGGTTGTTCCGTAAGAGATATCTACGAAATTATTATCCGGAAAACTTTTAGTAAAAATCTTGACCATACCACCGGCAAACTCACCGCATACATCAGCAGATGGGCTTTTTAATACAATTATTCTGTCTAATTGTGCTGATGGTATGATGTCAAAAGCAAAAGACTTAACATCAGCTTCCATAGAAGGTGCCATCGCATTGTGCAATAAAACATTGTTGTATCGCTGATTCAATCCTCTGATGTTGATGAAATTACTTTGGATAGAAACGCCCGGAATTCTTCTTACTACCTGAGCAGCATCTCTGTCCGCTGTTTTTTGTATTTGCTGAGAAGATATACCACTTGTTATTTGTGTAGCATTTTTCATTTCTAATAAAACCGCCGTTTCCGTATTGGTTTTCTTAAAGTCTACCACCTGTACTTCCGCAAGTTCATTAGTAGCTAAATCAAGACTCACATTTAATGAAGTGGTCTCGTCTGCTTTTACTTCAACATTCTCTACATTTTTATCTGCATATCCGATGTAGGTAAATATTAACTTGTAGATTCCCGGGGCAAGATTAGCAATCTCATATTTTCCGTCTAAATCTGTTGTTGCACCTGACTCTGAACCTTCTATTGAAACGTTAACGCCGATTAAAGTTTCCTGTGTGGTTTTGTCAATAACTAATCCTGAGATTTTACCGGTCTGTGCGAAACCGATACATGGCAGCAATGCTAAGATTGCTATCATTGTGTGTTTAAAAAGTGTGTTCATTTGTGTGTTTAATTTGATACTGCAAAGTAATATCAGGCATATCACTATGGCGTAAAGGCAGATTGAATGTTCTGTGGTTTATAGTATTGCAATAAGGCTTTTAAGTGCCCTTTCAAGTTTTTTTCTGGTTTTTTATGTGAACGTTTGGTGAACGAATATTGCGCTTCTCCAATAAACTATAGTTTTTGTATCTTAGTCAAATGGAAGCATTTTTGAAGACTATTGCAAATGCTGTTACGAAAGAGAATTTGCCGTATCTTTACAGAAGCTGCTATATTTTTCCGACCAAAAGAGCAGCCGTTTATTTCACTGATTATCTTAAAAATAAATTTCCTGAAGAAAATTTTATTCTTCCGGAAAGCATTACTATTCAAGAATTTATTACTGCTTACTCATCTTTTATCATTAAAGACGATTGGCATTTATTGTTAGAATTATTTAAAATTCAACATGAACTGACGAACACCAATCAGTCTTTTGAAAAGTTTTTACCCTGGGGAAAGTTAATCCTGAAAGATTTTGATGAATGTGATAAATATCTGGTAAATGCAGCTCAGTTATTTTCAGTGTTAAAAGCACACAAAGAAATAGACACCGCATTTTCTATTTCAGAAGATACAAAAAAATATATTGAACAATTTATTCTCACCACTTCAACAAAAGAGAAGGAAAGTATTTACAAAGACAATTTCATTAAAACATGGAGTTTGCTTGGAGAAACTTATGATTTATTCAAAACAAAACTCACAGCAAGTAACTTTGCCTATGAAGGAATGGCTTATCGCGAAGTACATGAAAAGCTGAAAAAACAAACCTTAATATTACCTTATTCAAAAATAATTTTTTGCGGATTTAATGCCTTATCTGTATGTGAAGAAGAGATTTTTAAAACTATAGAAAAACAATACGATACAGAATTCTGGTGGGATGCCGATGAACATTTCATGAACAACAAACTTCATGAAGCAGGCAATTTTTTAAGAGACTACCAAAAGAAATTTTCCGGGAAAAACAGTTTCTGGATAACTGAAAACGGATTAAAAACCGATAAACAATTTACTATTGTCGGCATATCATCAGATATCGGACAAACACAATATGTGGCGCAAAATATAAACATAAGCGAAAGCAACTCAAAGACTGCTATTGTATTATGTGATGAGCATTTGTTATCACCTTTATTGTATACAACTGATGCAAGCAATGCGAATATCACCATGGGTTATTCTATTATACAAAGTGAATTGTTTTTATTTACGAATGCCTTATTGAATTTCTTTGGCAATGCAAGAATCAGTGATCATCAAACAGCATTTTATCATAAAGATATAGCAGCTTTAGCCGAACATATTTATTTCAAAAATGAGCTTACAGATAAAAAAGAACTGGATAAACTATTGCCGTTTTTTGTTCCATATGTGCCACAGGAAATATTGACAGAATTTTTCCCGTCTGACATTTTTACAGATGCCGATACAGCAACAGACATTCTAAAAAAAGTCATTCAGTCTGTTGAAAAAATCCGAATCAAAGAAAATTATTTCATTGCAGTAAAAGATGCCATCGTTACACAACTTAACAGACTGCATCATTCTCTGCAGGACAATACCATTTTATTAAGCAGAAATGTATTGCCTTTTATTGTCAAGCAGTTTATCAGTGCTGTTAAAGTTCCGTTTGAAACAACCACTGACAGCAATATTCAGATTATGGGTTTTTTGGAAACACGTATTTTGGATTTTGATAATCTGTTTATTCTTTCCTTAAACGACGATAATTTACCAGGCACAAACAAAACCAATTCATTTATACCATACAATTTGCGCAAAGGGTTTGGACTGCCAACGTTTGAACAATTTGACGGTATTAATGCATACCATTTTTACAGGCTGTTAAAGCGCGCAAAAAACATACACCTCATTTACAACAATCAAATCAGTGATAATGCCAGCGAAAAAAGTCGTTTTATTCGACAGATTCAACATGATTTAACTACAAAAGAAAATACGATTAATGAATTTATTGCGACGTTTAATGAAAAGAAATCTACATTAATAGATTCAAAGCCACTGATTCAGATTATAAAAACCGACGAAATGGTTATTTCCCTTCGCCAGCGAAAATTCTCACCGTCTGCACTGAAAATTTATATCAAATGTCCGTTGCAGTTTTATTTGAAATACGTTGAAGATATCAAGGAACCGGAAGAAGCAGAAGAAGAAATTGATGCGGCTGTTTTCGGACAACTATTACATAAAGTATTAGAATTTATTTACCAGCCATTTTTGAATATTGCTATTGATGCACAGAAAATAAAATCATTTACAGATTCAGAATTTCTGCGCACTAAAATTAAAGAAGCATGCAGTGAGTTGAAATTACCCAAAGAAATCACACAAGGCGGCAATAAGTTACAATTGAAAATTATTGAACGTATTGCACAGAAAATTCTGGAGAATGATGCACGCAACGAAAGCTTGGTCGTCTTAAATACCGAAGAAAAATTTATATGGGAAAATTTAAAATTGGAAGACGGCACCTTTGCATCCATACAGGGCACCTTCGATAGAATTGACCAATTATCAGAACAGGCTGTCAGAATTATCGATTACAAAACCGGCCATATCGAACTTCCTAAATTTCCTACAATGGACGATGATGCCGGTGTTGAGTCGTTTTTAGATATGCTGTTCATATTCAAACAAAAAGATTACAGTGCTGCCTTTCAGGGAATTTTGTATGCTTTGATGTACTACAAATTATACCATTGTGCTCAAATCTACGTTGGCTATCATCACGCAAAAAACATGAAAGATGGTATAAGTTATCTTAATGACGGACAACCGATTCCTGTAGATTTACTGTTGTTTTTTGAAAGACGCCTTTCAATGCTGGTGAGTGATCTAATTTACAAAAATCCAAGCTTCACACAAAGTGACAATGAATATGCATACGAATATTCTGTTTATTCTAATTTGCTGGGAATTGGTTAAAAAACTAAACAAATAAGCTGAATTCATCGTGTTTATTATAATTTACACAAGTTTTATTGCAATTTATTAAACAAAGTATGCCTTTTAGTGTTAAAAAAGTACATGAAACAAATGAGTAAAAAAGTTTTAATTATTGGTTCGGGTTTAGGCAGTCTGGCTACTGCATTACGATTAACTACACATGGGTATCAGGTAGAAATTCTTGAAAAACATCATCAGGCTGGCGGTCGGTTAAATCAGTTGAAAAAAGATGGTTTCACCTTTGATGTTGGTCCTTCTTTCTTCAGCATGAGTTATGAGTTTACAGAATTATTCAATTATTGCAAGATACCTAATCCGTTAGAAATGAACGAACTGAATCCGGTGTATTCGGTTTATTTTGCAGGTAAAAAAGAACCTTATTCTATCTACAAAGAATTAAACAAACTGGCTCAGGAATTTGCTGATATTGAACCCGATTTTGAGGCAAAAGCAGAAAAATATCTCAAAAGTGCCGGTGACATTTTTCACGATACAGAACACGTAATTATAAAACGCAACTACGATAATTTGTTTCAATATGCTTTAGCATTAATGACGGTTCCCATCAAACATTCACCAAAATTAGTTCGGTCGATGTGGACAGAACTGGAACGACATTTCGATTCAGAACATGTGAAAGTCATTTTTTCGCTGGTGGCATTTTTTCTTGGCTCCACACCCTTTGACACACCTGCGGTTTATAGCTTATTAAACTATACAGAATTAAAACACGATGGTTACTGGAACATCAAAGGTGGCATGTATAAAATCGTGGAAGAAATCCAGAAAATTTTAGTGGCACGTGGTGTACAATTTCATTTTAATACAGAGATTGCCAGTGTTAGTGAGCAAAACGGAAAAATAACCGGATTTACAGACACTACCGGTAAAACATGGACAGCAGACGTTTATGTTTGCAATGCTGATGCTGCGTCTTTCCGTGGAAAAATCTTAAAAAGAAAAAAATACACAGAAGAAAAATTAGACAAGAAACACTGGACGCTGGCACCATTTACCATTTATTTAGGTGTAAAAGGAAAACTGGATAATCTGCACCATCATAATTATTTCTTAGGCAGCAATTTTAAGCAATATGCAGATAATATTTTTAAACTATCTGTCAATCCTGAAAAACCGTATTACTACGTAAACGCTTCATCCAAATCCAATCCGAATTGTGCGCCTGAAGGTTGCGAAAATTTATTTATACTTTGTCCGGTTCCTGACAGACGTTATAAAAACGACTGGAGCGACAGAGAAGCATTAGCAGATACCATTTTAAAAGATATGAGCGAGCGCATTGGTTATGATTTAATCGCGAACAGAGTAACACAAACTATTTATGCACCGGATGATTGGGAAAGCATGTTCAACTTGTACAGAGGTTCCGGCTTAGGTTTGGCACACGGATTAAATCAGGTGGCAGCAATGCGTCCGAATAACAAAGACGAAGAATTTGATAATCTGTATTATGTTGGTGCGAGCACCGTTCCGGGAACAGGATTGCCGATTGTTGTCATAGGTTCCAAATTAGTGACGGAGCGAATTTTAAACGATGAAAAAAAGTAACGATGAATAGTTTCCAATTATATCAAAACAGTTGTGTAGAATGCAGCGAGCTAATCACTAAACGATACTCTAGTTCCTTCTCTATGGGAATACGCGTTTTTGACAAAGAATTCAGAAATCCTATCTACAGTATCTATGGATTTGTGCGATTTGCCGATGAAATTGTTGATACGTTTCATGATCATAACAAAAAAGAATTACTGGAAAATTTCAGAAAAGAAACATTTAAAGCAGTTGAACAAAAAATCAGTTTAAATCCTATATTACAGGCATTCCAGCAGGTCGTTAACGAATTTCAGATTGAACACGAGCTGATTACTGATTTTTTAGACTCCATGGAAATGGATTTGCATACTTCTACTTACGAAAGTGAAGCCTTATACAACAAATACATTTATGGATCTGCGGAAGTGGTTGGGTTAATGTGTTTACAGGTTTTCACCAAAGGTGATAAGGGATTTTTTAACCAGCTGGCACCCTATGCAAAAAATCTGGGTGCTGCATTTCAAAAAATCAATTTTCTGCGCGATATGAACAGTGATTTGGAAGAGCGAGGCAGGGTTTATTTTCCGGGTATTGACCTGACCAAATTTGATGAATTTACAAAACAGGAAATCTTAAAAGACATACAGCTAGATTTTGACAATGCACTGGAAGGCATTCGATTATTGCCAAAAGGGGCAAGACGCGGTGTCTATCTGGCATATGTTTACTACCTCAATTTATACAAGAATATCCGCAAGGCAAGTGTCGAAAAAATCATGGAAGAACGAATTCGTGTGAGTGATAAACGCAAAGCTTATTTATTGATGAATACTGTTGTCCGCAACTCAATGAATCTTTTATAAGAAATACTTGTGCCAACACAATACACATATCTGGCTTTAATGCTTTTTACGCTGGCTGGTCCTTTATTCTTAAGTTTTGAAAAAAATGTAGCTTATTCAAAAAAATGGAAATACCTTCCTGTTCCATTTCTATTTACCACCATCTATTTCGTTATCTGGGATTCTATCTTTACCAAATATGGTATCTGGAGTTTTAATGACACCTATATTTTAGGATTTAAAATCTTTTTGCTTCCGATAGAAGAATGGGTGTTTTTTATTTTCGTGCCGTTTGCCTGTTTATTTATATACGAAAGTGCCAATTATCATATCAAAAAAGATTATTTGCAAAAGTATGCTTATCACATAAATGCTGTGATACTCATTACTATTAGCATTGTAGCAGTATTGAATATAGACAAAACGTATACGGCATTCAATTTTATTTCTGCAGCTGTTTTGATGGCTTATGTGCAGTTTATTCTGAAACCACATTGGCTGGGCAGGTTTTATACAGGTTACTTTTTTTCATTGATACCATTTTTTCTTATCAATGGCATTCTGACTTACTTGCCGGTTGTTAGCTATAACAATGCAGAAAATCTAGGCATTAGAATCATTACCATTCCGGTTGAAGATTCTATATATTGCTTGTTTTTATTATTGCTGAATGTAACTATATACGAGTGGATGAAAGGGAAAAAAAACTAAGCAACACGTTCTGTTTGAAATTGCATTTCATACAAACGTTTGTAATAACCATCTTCTTTCTTCAGTAGTTCATCATGTGTCCCAATTTCTTTAATTTCACCTTGCTCTAACACCATTATTTTATCAGCATTTTGGATTGTAGACAAACGATGTGCAATGACAATAGAGGTTCTGCCTTTTACCAGCGTTTCTATTGCATGCTGAATTAAATTTTCAGATTCTGTATCTACAGAAGAGGTCGCTTCATCTAAAATTAAAATCTGCGGATTGTATACCAATGCGCGAATAAAAGAAATTAACTGACGCTGGCCAACCGACAACGTAGAACCACGTTCCATTACATTGTGCTGATAACCATTCGGCAATTCCATAATAAAATCATGCGCACCCACCAGCTTACTTGCTTCTATCACTTGCGTTTCTGTTATATCAGGATTTTTTAGTGTAATATTATCCATTACAGAACCGGAAAATAAGAATACATCTTGTAAAACCGTACCAATATATGAACGCAGTTTATTCAATTTATATTCTTTGGTATCAATGCCATCTAACAAAATTTTACCTTTATTTATTTCATAAAATCTGTTTAAAATATTTATAGTAGAAGATTTCCCGGAACCTGTTGCGCCTACAATGGCTAAGGTTTCACCGGCATTCACTTTAAATGAAATATCTTTCAATACATACTCTTCATTGTTATAAGCAAACCAAACGTTTTGAAATTCGATATCTCCTTTTATGGCTGCCGGTGACCATGTTCCGTTGTCTTCAATCTTATCATTCGTATCTAACAATTTAAAAACACGTTCTGAGGCAATGATACCCATTTGCAAGGTATTAAATTTATCTGCCAACATGCGTAGCGGACGAAAAGCTAAATTCAGGTATAAAATAAACGACGTAAAAATACC
>JBIKPT010000273.1:0-2588 GCA_044357355.1 Chitinophagales bacterium | reverse complement strand
TGGGTACGGACACACCGGACAGGCATTTGCTAAAAAGCTGCGTGGGTTTGATGTAGAAATTTTAGTGTATGATAAATACAATTTGGCAAAAGATGATTTTGTTAAAAACGTAGCGATAGAAGAATTACAATTATACAGTGACATCATTAGCTTTCATGTGCCGTATAACGAAGAAACACACCATTATTGCGATACTTCCTTTGTAAATAGTTGTGCGAAAAAGCCAATAATAATAAACACTTCTCGTGGTGCGATTCTGAATACTTTAGAAATAATTGCTGCATTAGAAAATGAACAATTAGCTGGATGCTGCGTGGATGTTTTTGAAGATGAGCCTGTCACTAAGAATAAAATCCATAATTTTGAAGTGTATCAGAAATTACTTTCAAGGAAGAATGTAATCGCAACACCACATATTGCCGGCTGGACAATAGAATCTAAATATAAGTTGACCAGAATTTTGATGGATAAAATAGAATTGATGTTAAAAGGCATAATTCCGAATAACTAATTCACATTAACTTTTTTCTTTCTTTCTAACCACCACACAATGCCAGCGCTTGCTAGTAAAATATAAAACGGCATACTTGGTAACCTGTATCGTGCATACGAAATGATACCGCTTATTAATGCAAAGTAACCTGCTGATCCTAATAAAAACAACATCAACAAAACTTGTTTCTCTTTCACCATGCGCCAGATACCAATGCTGGCAAACAAATAAATAACGGCTAAAAATACCGCCACAAATAACCCTAAGAGTATTTCATAAATGGTTTTTTCTGCAAAGAATTTCTTTGCCAAAGCCACCACACCGTTCGTGTATTTTTCTTCTTCACTGAATCGTTTTGCCGGAATATGCAGCACTTCCGTTAAGCTTTGTGTGCCGACACTTAAATGAATTTTCACCGTTCCGATAAAATGAGTTCTTAAGTAATCGCCAAAATTTGCCTTGATGATTTTGTTAGCTAATTCACCATCGTATTTTTCTTTGTCAAAAGGGTTTGAATCTGCACGCCAACCCATTTTTTGAAGTTCTTTTTTAAAGTTTGCATTTACAGAATCAATCGGTTGTTTTAAACGCTTAGATTCGTAGTAACTCGCATTCCAGAAAAGTAAGTTATATCCTTTGATGTTGGATAATGCGAAATGTCCGTATTCACTATAGTTTCTGTAACACCACGGTGCAATCATTATAAAATAGGCAGCCATCAGAACGATAGAAAAAGTAGCGCCGTTTTTCCATTTTTTATAATACCATAATAAAGTAAACAAGAAAATACCTGCTATATAATATTGTGAAATAGGCCGAATGAGCGTACTGATTCCGTAAATTAATCCTGTTATTATAAAAAATTTAAGTTGCGAAGTTTTAATTGCTTTTACAAAAAAGAGTAACGCTGCCAAAAAAACAGTCGT
The DNA here is from genome assembly GCA_044357355.1 of Chitinophagales bacterium. Classification (GTDB taxonomy): domain Bacteria; phylum Bacteroidota; class Bacteroidia; order Chitinophagales; family JADIYW01; genus JADJSS01. The sequence goes on along the minus strand of JBIKPT010000273.1, from coordinate 1,169 downwards.
GTAAATCGTCTCTGTTAAAATGTAATAAATAAAAATGGTGTGATGTAAATCTACAGTAAATAAAACAGCAGCAATAAACCCGACTTTTTCAGAAAATAATTCACTGCCTGTTTTATACAATAAAACAATCGATAGCAGATTTAAAAAGATTTGTATAAATATGGCAATGTAAGGTTGGTTGCCAAAAATTGAGTAAATAATTGATACAAAAAACGGATAGCCAGGCGTTCTGAAGGCATCACCGCAAAATGTAAAATTATCCTTGATACAGATGGCCAGATTATGATAACCTAAGGCATCAAACTGTAAAATCTGTTTTTGAACCACTAAATCGTTCCAGGGCTGAAAAACGATAAAAATAAACAGCCTGATTGCAAAGGCAAGTAACAATAAATACCCTATTTCCTTTGGCAATTTCAAAAAATCAGCGCTTTTTTCTGTCATACCTGCAAAAATAGCCTTTTAATTCAAAAGCTAAAAATTGTTTAAAAATTGCGTTTTGTCGAAAAAAAGTATAAATTTGCTTTTAAGGCACGTCTCAATCGGGGCGTGTCTATTTTTTTCAACTAAAATAAAAGTTATGTCAGAGATAGTATATGTGACGGAAGACGGATTGGCGAAAATGAAAGAAGAATTGAATCTTCTGGTAGCTATTGAACGACCAAATGCATCAAAAGCAATTGCTGAGGCGAGAGAAAAAGGTGATTTGTCGGAAAATGCAGAATATGATGCTGCAAAAGAAGCGCAAGGTTTATTGGAATTGCGCATTAGAAAACTAGAAGCAGAAATTGGAAATGCACGCGTTTTAGATGCAACAAAAATTGATATTACAAAAGTATCTGTTTTGTCTAAAGTGAAAGTGATGAATATGAAAATGAAAAAAGAATTCACCTATCATCTAGTTTCTGAAGCTGAAGCAGATTTAAAACAAATGAAAATTTCGGTAAAATCACCAATTGGTGCTGCTTTACTGGGATTAAAAAAAGGCGAAAAAGTGACCATACAAATTCCTGCAGGTGCTATGGAATTACAAGTATTGGATATTTCTATATAGTTTACAGTTGACAAATGTATAGTTGACAAAAATATCTAAACTTTGTAAACTGCAAAATTGTAAACTGTAAACTCATAATATGACTATCTTCACAAAAATCATCAACGGCGAAATT
>JBIKPT010000272.1:0-2589 GCA_044357355.1 Chitinophagales bacterium | reverse complement strand
TCTCTTTTTACAGTATTTTCAGTTAACTTCATACATATAAAATCATACATCTACATTCTTAAATCATAAATCTATTAAAATGATAGCAGCAAAGAGTTACGCAGTACACAATGCAAAAGATAAATTAGCACCCTGGAATTTTGAAAGACGGGAAGTCGGTGCCGATGATATCATGATTGACATCTTATATTGCGGCGTTTGCCACTCCGACATCCATCAGGTGCGCAGCGAATGGTTTCCCGGAATTTATCCAATGGTGCCGGGCCATGAAATAGTTGGTCGCATAGTAAAAGTGGGCAGCAATGTCAGCAAGTTTAAAGAAGGCGAGCTTGCCGGAATTGGCTGCATGGTCGATTCTTGCCAGGAATGTGGCAATTGTAAAAAAGGCTACGAACAATTTTGCGAAACAGGCAAAACGGTATTCACTTACAATGGATTAGAAAAAGACGGCAAAACACCTACTTACGGCGGTTATTCCAACAAAATCGTTACCAATCAAAACTTTGTATTACACGTTTCTGATAAATTACCGCTGGAAGGCGTTGCACCTTTATTATGTGCCGGCATTACCACCTACTCGCCTCTTCGCAAATGGAAAATCGGCAAAGGACACAAAGTAGCGGTGTTAGGCTTAGGTGGCTTAGGACATATGGCGGTTAAATTTGCCGTATCGTTTGGTGCAGAAGTAACTGTGCTGAGTACTTCACCTTCTAAAGAAGCAGATGCTAAAAAACTGGGTGCGCATAATTTCTGTAATACGAAAGATGCCGCACAGGTGAAACAATACAATAACTACTTTGATTTTATCATCGATACCGTTGCCGCTGAGCATGATTACGATATGTACCTGAAAATGCTGGCGGCCAATGGTGTGCAGATATTGGTAGGTATTCCATCTACACCCATTCATTTCAGTGCATTTTCTTTATTGACCAATGGCAGAAGTCTTTCTGCTTCTTCTATTGGCGGTATTCCGGAAACGCAGGAAATGCTGGACTTTTGCGCCGAAAATAATATCGTTTCGGATGTAGAAGTCATCAATATCAATTATATAAACGAAGCTTATGAACGCGTCATAAAAAGTGATGTAAAATATCGTTTTGTGATTGATTTGGCGACGATATAAAATCAAGAACAACTTTCCGCAAATGAGTACCGTCATTCCGAGCGCAGCGAGGAATCCCGAATTGAACCAGAAAGACCGAGTAAGCAAGTGCTTTGCATTTGCGGGATTTCTCCTAAAGTCGAAATGACGTGCATTTCGTTTCAGACACTGCCATACTTTTCGTTATAAAATAAATCGAATATTAAAATTGTCAATCCCTGACACAACGAACAGAAAAGCCTTCCTCCTTAACATAGTTGCTTCTGCCTGCAACCGAATAATTGTAACCCAGATCGCGGCCCCATGCATCGTCTGCACCGTACTCCGTAGATGACCAAAAGTTACCGTAGTACCCAACGTCGTTGAATGCCCCATCGAAGTACCGATAACCTGCAGGAAGACCTGTAAACCCGCTGCTGTTGGTGTTGGTAATGCCTGCATTAGGTATCCATAAAGTAGTAGCTTTCATCTTAGCTCCGGCTATACTTTCTCCGCCTAAATAGGTAGTCAATGTGGTCCATTCTGCATCTGTGGGCACATGCCATCAGGCTGGTGCTAATTTACCAGTATTTACCGCATACCAGTTGTATAGTTTACCGTAAGTGGTATAGTTTGCTGTATTGTTATCATAAATAGCATACGCTCCGCTCGTTGTATTCTCCCATGCTGTATCACTTAAACCTGTAGGTATTGCTGTGCCATCTTTATAACGGGTGGTTTTCAGGTTTTCCTGCATCCATACTTGGGTACCTATACGTATAGTTTGATAAACGTTGCCGTCTATGTCAATGCAGGTGCTGTCGTTGGTATTGTCGTTGGTATTGTTTGTTTCTTTTTTACAGGAAAAAATGATTGCAAATACAAAAATGATAAGAAAAAGAATTTTTGTTTTACTCAAGAATTTTGTTTTTACATAGTTGAGTTCGTGAATCGTTGATTTCATAGTGTTTGTTTTATTGGTTAAAAATTAAAATGTATATATCGTTCTCTTTAAAAAAAGAAATTTAAAAACAGATGGTGGAAATAAAAAGAAATTTAAGAAACACGAAACAGCTAACTTATTTAAAATTAGACTGTATGTACGCTGTACGCTGACGGTTGACGGTTGACGGTTGACTTTGAGAAATCATATTACTAATATACAAAAAATTTGATTGTGTAGTTCTTTTTGAAAAAAAATAATGATGGGTAATAATTAATCTACAACTGAAATCCCTTCGTATATGTTTCCCATTTATCTACCACCGCCTGGAAGTTTTCCGGCAAAGGCATTTCAAAATACATTTCTTCATTCGTTCGTGGATGAATAAAACCTAAGCTTTGCGCATGCAGGGCATGATACGGCATCAGCTTCCAGCAATTTTCTATAAACGTTTTATATTTACCATAAACCGTTCCTGCTAAAATCTGGTCGCCGCCATAGCTGTAATCGCCGAATAAGGTATGACCAATGTATTTCATGTGCACACGAATCTGATGTGTGC
>JBIKPT010000013.1:0-29472 GCA_044357355.1 Chitinophagales bacterium | reverse complement strand
ACTAATTTAGCAGCCTAATAATTTATTGATGAAAAAACTAATAGCACTTTCACTTTCACTTTCACTTTCACTGTTGTCATTTGCACAGCAAAATGATGTAGTTGGAAAAAATATCGACAAAACAGCTAAGCCAGGCGAGGATTTCTTTAAATACGCCAATGGTGGCTGGACCAAACAAAATCCAATTCCGGCAGCCTATTCACAATGGGGAATCGGCAACCTCGTGCAGGAAGATGTCTGGACAAAACTCAGAACTATCAGCGAAAATGCAGTGCTGCAAAACAGAACGCTGGACAAGGTAGAAAATAACACACGTAAAATTGCCAATTTTTACGCTACTGCAATGGATACTATCACCATTGAAAAACAAAAACTGAAAGCCATCAGCACGGAGTTGGCAAAAATCAATGCCATTACCGATAAAGCCACTTTATTAAAAGTGATTACCTATCTGCATTCCATAGGTATTCCGGTGGCATTCGATCTTGGTGTGTATCAGGACATGAAAAACAGCGATGTCAACGCATTATATTTATCACAAGGCGGTCTCGGTTTGCCCAACAGAGATTATTATTTTAATAAAGATGAGCGCACGCTGAAGGTTGCAAAAGATTACAAAAACAAACACCTGGGTAGAATGCTGGAATTTATAGATCCGAATTTTACCACAGGAGCCACCGGAATTTATGACCTTGAAAAAGGCCTCGCAGAAAAATCCAGAAAACTGGAAGACCTCCGCGATCCGTATGCTAATTACAATAAAATGTCGATAGCACAACTGAATTTGCTCACACCGGCAATCAACTGGACGACCATTTTCAAGGAATTAAATATCAAAACAGATTCTGTAATTGTCGGTCAGCCTGAATTTTTTACGAAGCTGAATACCTTATGGAAAAAAACACCGTTGGTGGTTTGGAAAAATTATCTTCGTTTCCATGTAATCTCATCGTATGCAGATTTTCTGAATAAAAAAGTTGTGAATGAAGATTTCCGTTTCTATGGTAAAGTGATTCGCGGAAAACAGGAGCAATTGCCGCGCTGGAAACGTGCTTTACAATGGGAAGAAGGAGCTATGGGCGAAATTTTAGGACAATTGTTCGTGAAAGATAACTTTCCGGCAGCTACCAAAGCACGCTATAATAAATTGTGCGATGACGTATTCGCTGCATTTTCAGAGCGTATCAAAAACCTCGACTGGATGAGTGAGGCGACCAAACAAAAATCATTGCAAAAACTGGTAACCGTAACCAAGAAAGTCGGCTATCCGGACGCATGGAAAGATTTTTCAGGATTGACAACAAACGATAAATCTTTAGTAGAAAATATCAGAAGTGCTAATAAATTTTGGTTCAACTACAATATCGGTAAATTAAACAAACCGGTAGACAGAACTGAATGGGAAATGACACCTCAAACATATAACGCCTACTATAATCCGTCAAATAATGAGATTGTAATGCCGGCTGGTATTTTCATCATTCCAGGATTTAGAGATGAAGACATAGACGATGCTGTAATTTATGGTTATGCTGGTGCTTCAACAATTGGACATGAAATTACACATGGTTTTGATGATGAAGGAAGACAATTTGACGAAAAAGGAAATCTGCAAAATTGGTGGTTGGAAGAAGACGGAAAAAAGTTTACGGAAAAAGCAGAAAAATGCATCGAGCAGTTTAATAATTATGTTGTTTTGGATTCCATGCATATAAATGGTGAAGCTACCTTAGGCGAAAATATTGCCGATTTAGGTGGTTTGGTGATTGCATTGGATGCCTTCAAAAAAACCGAGCAATATAAAGAAGGTAAATTAATTGATGGATTAACTCCTTTACAACGTTACTTTTTAGGATATGCATTAGGCTGGTTGGGTCACCAACGCGATGAAGAACTGGCTACAAGAGTGTTAACGGATGTCCATTCACCGGCATTTTTACGCGTAAACGGACCTTTCTCTAACATCGAAGAATGGTACGATGCTTTTGGAATTAAAGAAGGCGATAAAATGTACCGACCACACAATGATAGAGTGAAAATTTGGTAGGTATTCACTTTTTTCGTTCAAAGACATAAATCTTTCTTACATCCGAATATGTTGACCCACATCAACATATTCGGCCGTTTTACCATATATAAAGCCAAATCCACCACTTATTCACTTAAAACCGCCACTTACTAACTAGAACATACGGTTACCCTAAGTTGGTGTAATATTGCATCAACAAACAGATTTGTTTACGTTTCTCTCTCTTTTAATCTGTTGTTTACGGCTTTTTAAAGGCCCTAAAGTATTTAGAAACTTATCTCCTGAAATTTAACACAGTTTCAACCCCAACTTGAAACTTTTATTGCGAAATGAATGTTTTTATATATAGTATATTAATAAATTTTGCAAGTCTGAAAATTGACAATTATATGATAAAAAAAATTACAACAGCCTATGAAAAATATATACAAAATATTATTACACTTAACCATATTGGTAGTCATCTTTGTACCGTTTTCGGTCCTGGCCAACAATAATGATACCGATAAGAACTCAGATGCTATCATCAGAAGTATCTGGAAATACGAACAAGACCAGACAAAGTACTCACCGGAAGATGGTATTGCCAAGAAAATCTTTTACTTATCGTTGAATTCCGATGGAACCTATCATCAGTACGTTCAGGTAGTACCTATTTCACCGCAGGATTATTTCAGAGTGAAAAACTACTCAGTAGACGGAAAATGGTCTGAAAAAAACGGAAAACTGATTCTGAATGAGTATGGAAAAGAAAATTCAATTGACTATAATTTCCTGTACTCGAACTTTGAAAACATCGATAATCAGTTCATAAAAGTTAAAAAATAGCACTTAAACCATAAGATTAGATATTAATGTTGTTTTACGTGGAGCCGCCTTCTTGGTGGCTTTTTTATTTTCAAATCATTAATTCTAACAACAATACTAAAGTATCCTGCTTCATTTTGTAAATTTAGCATTCAAACGGCTGTGTAAGTGCACGGAAGTGAGCGTAACATGAAACAACATTTCGATACATCCTTATTCATACAGTTAGCTGCCTCTTTGGAAGGAGAATTTTTTTATGATGATACGATGCGCACCTTGTATGCTACAGATGCATCTGTATACAAAGAATATCCATTGGCGGTTTGTTATCCAAAAACTAAAAAAGATATTCAGGCATTAATACAGTTTGCACATCAGCATAAAACGTCACTTATTCCCAGAACAGCCGGCACTTCGCTCGGCGGTCAGGTAGTTGGCAGCGGCATAGTGGTAGATGTATCCAAATATTTTGATAAAATTCTCGAAGTAAATAAAGATGAAAAGTATTGCATCGTTCAACCTGGTGTGGTGCGTGATGAATTAAATCGTCAGTTAAAATCAACAGGATTGTTTTTTGCACCCGAAACATCTACGGCAAATCGTGCTATGATTGGCGGTATGGTCGGCAATAATTCCTGCGGTACAAATTCTATTGTTTACGGCAGCACGCGCGATCATGTGCTCGAGCTTACAGGTTTTTTGAGTGATGGCTCAGAAGTGATTTTCAAAAATCTTTCGCCGGATATTTTTCACGAAAAAACAAAACTCCAGTCTCTGGAAGGTACTATTTATAATTTTCTTTCGGAAGAATTGTCCAATAAAGAAACGCAACAGGAAATTCTGCAGCAGTTTCCCAATCAGAAAATACATCGGAGAAACACCGGTTATGCGGTGGACGAATTACTGAAGCAACAGCCTTTTGATGAAAATGGAAAACCATTTAACCTGTGTGAATTAATTTGTGGTAGTGAAGGAACACTTGCTTTCGTTACAGAAATAAAATTAAATATCGTTCCGCTGCCACCTAAAGAGAAAGTAGTGGTGGCTATTCATTTCAAATCACTGGAAGAAAGTTTGCGTGCTACCGTTATAGCCATGAAACATCAGCCAACGGCATGTGAGCTGATAGATAAAATTATTCTGGATTGTACAAAACAAAATATAGAACAAAGTAAAAATCGATTTTTTGTAAAAGGAGATCCGGAAGCTATTTTATGTGTAGAGTTTCATGGTGAAACGAAAGAAGAAATAGATGCAAAAGCTAAAGCTTTACAGCACGATTTTGAAAATGAAAATATAGGATATCATTTTCCCAGCTTATATGGAAATGACATTAATAAAATATGGACACTTCGCAAAGCAGGCTTAGGGTTGCTCGCCAATATTCCTGGTGATGCAAAAGCAGTAGCGGTGATTGAAGATACAGCCGTTACGGTAGAAGATTTACCGGCTTACATCGGTGAGTTTACGGATATGATGAGTAAATATCAGCAACGCAGTGTGTACTATGCGCATGCCGGTGCAGGTGAGCTGCATTTGCGTCCCATTTTGGATTTAAAGAAAAAAGAAGATCGTATTTTATTCAGAACCATTGCCACAGATACAGCGCATCTGGTAAAAAAATACAACGGCTCGCTAAGCGGAGAACATGGTGACGGTCGTGTGCGCGGAGAGTTTATTCCATTAATGGTTGGCGAAAAAAATTATCAGCTGTTGCGCAAACTGAAATATTCATTTGACGCCGATAATATTCTTAATCCCGGAAAAATTGTAGATACACCACCGATGGATACTTCAATGCGGTATGAAGAAAATCAGGATACCAGACAATTTGAAACGGTATTTAATTTTGACAAAGACGAAGGTATTTTAAGAGCTGCAGAAAAATGCAACGGCAGCGGTGATTGCCGAAAACTACCCGGCAGCGGCGGTTCGATGTGTCCGTCTTACATGGCGACTCGCAGCGAAAAAGATACCACACGTGCACGTGCCAATATCCTGAGAGATTTTTTATCCAATTCCACACAAACAAATAAGTTCAACCACAAAGAAATTTATGAAGTGATGGATTTGTGTCTGAGTTGTAAAGGCTGTACGTCTGAGTGTCCTTCCAATGTAGATATCACTACTTTAAAAGCAGAATTCTTACATCAGTATTACAAAGATAATGGCGTGCCCTTTCGTACAAAGGCTATTGCTAATATTGGAAAATTAAGCAAACTTGCCATGTGGTTCCCACGAATCAGCAATTTTATTTTAGCCAATAAATATTTATCGTGGTTACTGAAGATAATTTTAAAAATTGCACCGGAGCGCTCGATGCCACTGTATTACAAAGAGACATTGTTAAGCTGGTATAAGAAGAACAGTAAGGAATTGGAATTGAAGATTCCGCAAAAAGGAAAAGTCTATTTTTTCTTTGATGAATTTACGAATTTCAACGATGTGGAAATTGGCATCAAAGCAATGAAATTACTGACAAAACTCGGCTATGAAGTTGCATATATTGAGCATGCAGACAGCGGTCGTGCTCATTTGTCAAAAGGACTTATATTAGAAGCACAGAAACTGGCAAAAGAAAATGTTGCTGTTTTCAAAACCTGGGTAAATAAGGATGTGCCGTTAATTGGTATTGAGCCTTCCGCTATTCTTTCTTTCAGAGATGAATATCCGAGACTGGTGGATAAAATTGAAATTCCGGCCGCGAAAAAATTAGCAGAGAATTGTTTTATCATCGATGAATTTATTGCACGAGAAATTCAAAAAGGAAATATAACGGCAGCTCAGTTTACCAAAGTCAGCAAGCAAATTAAATTACACGGCCATTGTCATCAAAAAGCGTTGTCATCTGTTCAGTCTTCTATTCAATTGATGTCTCTTCCGGAAAATTACCACGTAGAAAATATTCCAAGTGGCTGTTGTGGTATGGCCGGCAGTTTTGGCTATGAAAAAGAACATTTTGAAGTGTCCATGCAGGTAGGAGAGCTGGTCTTATTTCCGGCCGTGAGAAGTGCCGACGCAGAAACCATCATCGCTGCACCGGGCACCAGCTGCCGTCACCAAATCAAAGACGGTACTCAAAGACATGCTCAACATCCTGTAGAGGTGTTGTACGATGCATTAATCTGACTTCATAGAACATTCCAAACAATCGGAACGAAGCAGTCTGTTAATCTTTATTATGCCGTAAATCAATTGAAATAATTTACTGGCTTTTCTTACAATTCATAAATTTTTCACATTTCTTGCCTAAAATCAAACTATTTATAGGCAAAAATGGTTAGTTTAGTATTACGTAAACGTAAAGAAACTCATGCAAAGCATCCAAATTTATTCGGTTAAAACTTTTATTAATATTTTCAGAAGTGTATTGTTCGTTCATAAAACAGAACCCAATACCGTCAGAGTTGGATTTGAACGTTTGTCAAACATTACCAAATTTCCAAGATTTGTCAAAAAGGAAGAACTTAAATATGCCGGTTCTGATGCAGCCTGGTTTATACCGGATGGGTTCGGGAAATCCAAGACTATTTTGTACCTGCACGGCGGTGGTTATGTAGTGGGTTCTTACAATACACATCGCGCTTTAATAGCCAGAATTGCACGTGCTGCAGGTTATAAAGCCTTAGCCATCAATTACCGAAAAGCACCTGAAAACGCATATCCGTGTGCACTCGAAGACGCGCTGGCTGCTTACAAGCAAATGCTGGCAGATGGATACGAAAATATTTTCATCATGGGTGACTCTGCTGGTGGCGGTTTAACGCTTGCACTCTTGCAGATGATTAAAAAACAAAAATTAACAAAAGCGGCTGGTGCCGTTTTACTTTCACCTTGGACAGATTTAACGTTGAGCGGCGACAGTATTCAATCTAAGAAAGACAAGGATCCATTAATTACACCACATTTACTTACTATTTTTTCTAAAAGATATATTGGAGAGGCCGACCCGACTGACCCCTTGGTTTCGCCGCTTTTTGCAGACGTAAAAGGATTTCCGCCTACACTCATACAAGTGGGCAGCAATGAAGTATTATTCGATGACTCTATACGGATGGCTCAAAAAATGAATAAAGCCGGTGTCAAAGTACAACTTGAAATTTATGATAATATGATGCATGTCTGGCAATATCTGGGTGGAATTGTTCCTGAAGCCAATAAAGCCATTGATGAAATCGGAGAATTTGTTCAGTCTTTAAAGGTGATTACAAAAGCGGACAAACAGGACGCCATGGCAGTGTATTAATATGGAATACCTCAACATCGATAAACAGAAAATTACTTGTCCGCAATGCGGAAGCAACGATTTTAAATCCATTGACGAAACCCACATCGAATGTACGCATTGCGGCACACAGGTAGATACCACCATTGTACTTACAGATAATACCAATCAGCATATGGTGATTAAAGATGGTGCAGATGTACAGATTACAGATAATGCGAAAGTCAAAATTAAAGGTGGTTTGGAAATTAAAGGCGGCACATTAATTATTAAGGACGACGGCAGTCTGGAAATCGGATAAACAATGCATTCACATAATTTAAGAATTATAATTCCCAATGATTTTGTTTTAATAAACAATTTTTATAAGTTTGTCTCAATGAAAAGTTTTCTAAATGTAGAAATGTGTTGCTGTTGTAAAACAGAATGAGAAGGCTTTGTCAAAAACTGAAATATTTAATTAAATATACAGCCTTCCCTGAACACGGAAGGCTTTTTTTATGTCTATTAATCACTTTTTAAAATAAAAACAATGAGTACTTACAAATTTGAAACACTGCAACTGCATGCCGGACAGGAAGCCGACCCGACAACTGGTTCGCGTGCCGTTCCAATCTACCAGACCACTTCGTATCAGTTTAAAGATACGGAACATGCAGCCAATTTATTCGGATTACGTGAGTTTGGAAACATCTATACACGTATCATGAATCCAACAACGGATGTGTTTGAGAAACGCATTGCCGCGCTGGAAGGTGGCGTAGCAGCATTGGCTACAGCTTCCGGACAATCCGCACAGTTTTTAGCGTTGAACAATATCTTGGAGGCTGGTGATAATTTTGTTTCCACTTCTTTTTTGTATGGCGGAACCTACAATCAGTTTAAAGTGGCATTTAAACGATTAGGTGTTGAAGCGCGTTTTGCAGATGGTGATAATCCTGCATCTTTTGAAAAATTAATTGACGATAAAACAAAAGCCATCTATCTGGAATCCATCGGAAATCCGAGAGGTAATGTGCCTGATTGGGCAGCATTTAAAGCACTTTCAGATAAATACGATTTGCCGATTATAGTGGACAATACATTCGGTGCAGGCGGTTATTTATTTCAGCCATTGAAACATGGTGCACATATCGTAGTGGCATCTGCTACCAAATGGATTGGTGGTCACGGTACTTCTATAGGTGGTGTAATAATTGATGGTGGAAATTTTAATTGGGGCAATGGCAAGTATCCTCAGTTTACAGAACCATCAGAAGGTTATCATGGTTTAAATTTCTGGAATGTATTCGGCACGCCGGGTCCATTCGGAAATATCGCCTTCATTATCCGTGCACGTGTGGAAGGTTTGCGAGATTTTGGCGCAGCGGTGGCACCGTTTAATTCTTTCTTATTCTTACAAGGCTTAGAAACTTTGTCTTTAAGAGTGGAACGCCACAACCAGAATGCCATCGCGCTGGCACTATGGTTGCAGCAACATCCGAAAGTGGAAAAAGTAACCTATACAGGCTTGCCGGATTCTCCATATCATGAACTGGCAAAAAAATACCTGACCAATGGTTTCGGTTCCGTATTTACGTTTGACGTAAAAGGCGGATATGATGCAGCCAAGAAATTCATCAATTCATTAAAATTGACATCACATGTTGCCAATGTGGGCGATGTGAAAACACTGGCAATACATTCCGCATCTACTACACACGAGCAGCTGACGGATGCAGAACAGGCGGCATCGGGTGTTTCTAAAAATTCAATTCGGGTTTCTGTCGGTATTGAACATATAGATGACATTAAAGCAGATTTCGACCAGGCGTTGAATGCCTGAAAATAATTCTTTAACAACATTGGGATTGTTTTAAAACTTTCCCAATGTTTTTTTATTTTATCTTTGTTTCAAATTATGTCTACACAAATTCTGACACATAAGCAGCCCATTACCTTAGAATGTGGCGTTACACTTCCTGAGGTGGATATCGCCTACACAACTTTTGGTGAGATGAATGCCGATAAATCAAATGTTGTTTGGATTTGTCATGCCTTTTCCGCCAACTCTAATCCGGTAGAATGGTGGCCCGGTATGGTAGGCGAAGGTTTGTTTTTAGACCCGAAAAAGTATTTCATTGTTTGTGCCAATATGCTGGGATCTTGTTATGGAACAACAGGACCATTATCCCTAAATCCTGAAACGGATAATAAATATTACAAGAATTTTCCAACCGTGACCGTAAGAGACATGGTTAAAACACTGACCATTCTGCGTAAATATTTGGGTATTGAAAAAATATTCTTTGCCTGCGGTTTTTCTATGGGCGGTCAGCAACTCTTAGAGTTTGTCATTCAGGAACCGGATATTTTTGATAATATTTTATTAGGTGCTACGAATATTCAGCACTCGCCGTGGGGCATTGCATTTAACGAATCGCAACGCCTTGCTATTGAAGCAGATGGTACTTTTGGTGAAGCGAACGATACTGCCGGAATCATAGGTATGAAAGCAGCACGCAGTATCGGCCTGATTTCTTACCGAAATTACAAAGCTTACAATAAAACACAAGCTGAGCCGGATAATGATAAACTGGAGAATTTCAGAGCCTGTTCCTACCAGCGCTATCAGGGTGAAAAACTGGCCAGTCGTTTTAATGCCTATTCTTATTATATCTTGTCCAAAGCAATGGATAACCACAATATTACACGCGGAAGAAGCAATGCCAAAGAAGTATTGTCTACCGTAAAATGCAATGTATTGGTATTAGGCATCACTTCAGATTTTTTATATCCGCTGGAAGAGCAGCAATTGCTGGCATCGCTGATACCGCACAGTATGTTTGTAGAAATCAATTCCGATTACGGACACGATGGCTTCTTAATTGAAAACGAACAGATGTCTAAGATTTTAAGTGCGTTTTTGAAGGTGTGATTTTTCTTAAATATTCATTTTTCTTTCAATTCCCTGCTCATAACCAAACACATTGTTCGGGTCAAATTGTTGTTTGATTTGTTGAAGCCTACTGTAGTTTTCACCATAGTAAGCATGCTGCCAATTCTTGAAATTGATATCCGGATAATTTCTGTATTGTGTTTGTATATGGTGGTTGCAGAAAATAGATTGTACTTCTTCAAAAGCAGTTTCGTATTTTATAGATTGTGATTCCTTTTCCCAATAGGTTTGCAGTTCCGATAAATACGAATAGGCTCTGTGCGGATAGGCAGATGTATCTTTAAAACTCAGTTGATTGATATTGCCGCCAAGTGTATTGACCTGATAAATCATGCCTGGTGTATCAATGACTTTTTCTAATACTTCTTTTATAAAAGGCTGAATGCTTGCATAGTTTTCATACAAACCGGCAGAGGCATTTTTAAAATAAATCGGATATTGAATACCGTAATAGTTTTTCAGCGCAGCAGCCAATGGCTTCGGTGTGCCGATAGTCACTTTATCTACAAATGCAGTCAGTGTTTCTTTAAATTGTTGAACGGTACTGGCGTTGTTTTCGTAATCGGTCAGTAAAATATTCAGTGTTTTGCCATTGTGTACAAATGCCGAAAAACAGGAATTGGGTAAAACTGCCGTTAGAAGAAACCATTTTTCCAATATTGTTTGAACACGATCCGCATCCACATTTAATGCTTTAAAACGGTGACTGGTAAAATGTGCCGGTGCCTCAAACGTTTTAAAAATCATTTCTGACACGATGCCGAAATTGCCGTTGCCGCCACCTTTACAAGCCCAAAGTAAATCAGGATTGTCTTTAGAATGATGTATGTTTCCTTTGCCATCCACTAAAGTTAGTTCTATCAAACTATCGCAGGTTAAACCATATTTTCTGCTGAAGAAACCATAACCACCACCTAAAGTCAAACCACCAACGCCAACACCACCACACGAACCTGCAGGAATGATTCTGCGTTTAGGCAATAGCTCATCGTATAATTTTGACAGCGTACAACCTGGTTGAATTTTTATGGTAGAATTATCCAGCCATTCAACTGCATTTAACAAGGAAAGATTAATGACCATTCCATCGTTGTTAGATGAAAATCCTTCAAAACAATGGCCGCCACTTTTTACGGCAACTGATAGTTTGTTTGCATTGGCATACTTTATGGCTTCGGCAATACCTTGTGTGTTTTTACATTGCACAATGAGCCGTGGAAACTTCTGTATTCTTTTGTTAAAACCACCGCGCAAAGATTCATATTCAGGATCTCCTTTTTGGTGAACAATTACATTCTCTGAAGTGGTAATATCTATGGAAGCACTTGAAACTGCAGTAGAATCATCGGCATTAATGGAATCATTTTCATACTTTGATGATTGGTTTGTAAACTGACAAGAATTAATATATAGTCCAATGCTGCCCAATCCGGCCAGTCTTAAGAATTTGTTTCTGCTGATCTTATTTTCCATAAACTGATTTAGAACAAGAAATGTACAAAAAATCCTCTATCACACGAATATTTGTTTTAGATTAATTTAAGCATTCAAATTATTAATAAAATAGGATTAAATTTGAGGACTATACACTAAGCCGTATTAGAAATCATGTTAAAAGGTAAAGAAGTAATTCATTTCATTAAAGAAAGGATGTGGCTGAAATACAGTCTGATGATTGTATTTTTTACATTTCTGTTTTTGTTTGCTCAAAAACCAGTTACACCAACCAGAACGTATTGCGGAGAATACATAAAAGTTTCCAAGATTGGCTTTGTCTTATTCTGCGATTCTTACCAGTACATCTATCTAACGAGTAAGCCATCATTACTATTAGACAGCAATTTTGTGGCAGTACGTCAAAACCGTCCATTATATATTTATACGGCGCATCTTATCGGGCTGCCGATAAAGTATGTGGTTGATGCCATAATTTCAACAGATGTTTTTAAAAGACTAGGTGGTGAGAAATATTTATATCAGCAAAGTATCAATGAAAAGCTGGCGTCCAGTCCATTTTTGAAAATGTATAACATCGATAACCACAAAAATTTAGTGGTGGAATTACTTTCATTTTATTGTGCATTTATACTGATGAATTTTATCATACTGCTTGGCTCATTAGTATTATTTGAAAGACTGTTAAGTGCTATTGGAATTCGACAGTTTGTAATACATTTTCTATCTATATTTATTGTTTGCAGCGGCATTGTAAAAGCCTTTTTCTTTTCAGCGCACGAACAAATGTTTGCCTTTTTTACGCCAATAAGCATCGCCTATATTGTTTTCTTATTTCTGAAGGATAAATTAACTCAACAAAAATTAATATTCATTTCTTTTATCATGGGTATATTGTGTTTGGCTTACGGAAGTTTCATTTTGTATTTTCCATGTTTAGGTATATCTTATCTGGTTAAACAAAAATCAATTCGAATTCATTTTCGTTTAATTACTGATTTATTTCCGCTGGCGATTTTATTTATTCTTCCTACGTTTAGCTGGATAGTTGTTTGTATCTATTTTTCCGGACATTATTTTAACGGCGAAGTGGCTGTTTTCCGCGAGTTTGTTTGGGTTATAGACGCTTTATCTATTGGTATTTCCCATTTCTTTGAAGTGTCTCTGGATTTTTTATTCAGGTATTTAAATACCGTTCTCATCACGCTTACACCATTTCTAACAGGCATCTATTTGCTCAATAAGAAAATAAGAAGATCAGCTGCACCTGTGACATCACACCAACTCTATTATCAATTTATTAGATGGATGTTTTTATTGTTTTTTGTATTCTTCTTTGTATTAGGATATTATAATTTCAGGCTTACCTATACTTGTATACCAATGTTGTTAATACTCATTGCCATGAAAATTCAACAATTATTAGATAACAATTATTTTGATGAAGCTAAGCTTTATAAAAGATTAAAAATACTCTCTGTTATCTGGATTATCTGGAGTATTTTCAAATACGGACCTTTTCCTTTTCAATAATTTCCGATTCCATCAAATTCTTGTTACATTTATCCATATAAATATTAAAATATGGATTTTCAGCACAGTGCACGCGCGCAACAATACATCAAAAAAATTAAGAAGTTTATCAACGAAAAAATTCGTCCGGTAGAAATGCAATACTTTCATGAGATTCACCAACGCAATAACGGACAGGACTGGTCGAAATGGTCTGTTTCACCTTTAGTGAAAGAACTGAAAGAACAAGCTAAGGCTGAAGGCTTGTGGAATTTATTTTTACCTGATACAGAACACGGACAAGGTTTATCCACCATAGAATACGCACCATTAGCAGAAGAAATGGGCAAGAGCTTTCTTGCTCCGGAAATTTTTAATTGCAATGCACCGGATACCGGAAATATGGAAGTGCTGCACAAGTATGGCACAACAGAACAGAAAGAAAAATGGCTGACACCATTATTAAAAGGAGAAATACGCTCTGCCTTCTGTATGACAGAACCCGACGTTGCTTCTTCCGATGCAACGAATATGCAGGCAACCGCTATCGTGCAAGGTGATGAAATCGTCATCAACGGTACCAAATGGTGGAGCTCCGGTATTGGCCATCCGGATTGTAAGGTGATAATTTTTATGGGACTTTCAGACGCTTCTGCCAATCGTCATTCGCAGCATAGTATGGTATTGGTGCCGGTAGATACGGAAGGTGTAACGATAGAACGCATGTTACCGGTATTTGGAGAGTATGATGAACCTTACGGACACGGTGAAGTATCTTTTAAAAATGTACGCGTTCCTTTATCCAGTATGATTTTAGGTAAGGGACGTGGTTTTGAAATTGCACAAGGAAGATTAGGACCTGGTCGTATCCATCATTGCATGCGTTGCATTGGTGCTGCAGAATATGTGCTGCAGCTACTAATTGAAAGGAGTTTATCTCGAGTGGCATTTGGTAAACCAATCATCAATTTAGGTGGCAACAGAGAACGTATCGCAGATTTCAGAATTGCGATAGATCAGGCTAGATTACTGACTTTATATGCTGCCTGGAAATTAGATACGATGGGCGCTTTAGGCGCGATGACCGAAATTTCTGAAATAAAAGTAGTAGCACCAAATGTATTACAACAGGTTTGTGATGAAGCGATACAAATCCACGGCGGCGCAGGCGTTTCCAATGATTTTCCGTTTACTGCCTTTTTTGCGGTGGCGAGATGCATCCGAATTGCCGATGGTCCTGATGCCGTGCATCGTGGTTTAATTACAAGATTTGAATTGTTGAAATATCCAAATGCCGGGAAATAATTATTGATATAATGAATACAGACCGTAAATTATTTAATATAAACCGCAGAAGAGTTAGGGTTATGATTTTTGCAGTGATAGAAGTAAAATCAACGAAGCTAAGCAATCAGCATTTGTGTTGATTTTATCTTCGGTTTCTTTCGAAATGCAATGGAGAAAGAAAATCACCTTAAAAATCATAAATGCTTTTTGGTTACTTTTTGGCATCAAAAAGTAACAATCAAAAATTTAGATGATGAATAGTGAATTAATAGATAAAGCAAAAAAGGTTCGCGAAAAAGAACAACTGCCGTTAGACAAGGTAGATGTCTGGATAAAAGCCAATATTCCAACTGTTTCCGGTAAACCTGAACTCACACAATACACAGGCGGTGCATCTAACTGGACCTACAGAATAAAATACGATTCACATGATTTGATTTTACGTCGGCCACCTGCAGGCACCAAAGCTGCTTCCGCACACGACATGAAGCGTGAATACGAAATTCAAAAAGCATTAATGCCTTATTACACTGTTCCGGAAATGCTGGCTTTTTGCACTGACCAGAGCGTGATGGAGTGCGATTTTTATATTATGAGAAGAGTGGAAGGCATTATTCCACGCGCCAATTTACCAAAAGATTTACAGCTAGATAAAGAACAAACAATACAATTGTGTTTGAATGTGATTGATAAACTGATTGAACTGCATTCTATAGACATTTCCACTACAGGATTAAATACTTTTGGAAAAGGAAAAGGCTACTGCGAACGTCAAATCAAAGGTTGGAGTGAACGTTATAACAAAGCAAAAACATGGAATGTGCCGAAATTTGAGAAAGTGATGAACTGGCTGAAAGCGAATATTCCGACAGAAGAAAGAAGTTGTTTAATACACAACGATTTTCGTTTTGATAATGTGATTTTAGATGCGGAAAATCCAATGAAAATAATTGGTGTACTCGATTGGGAAATGGCCACCATCGGCGACCCGATGATGGATTTAGGAAATACGCTGGCGTACTGGGTGCAAGCCGATGATGACTTCATGGCAAAATCGACACGCAGACAACCCACGAATATTCCGGGAATGCTGACACGAAAAGAAGTCATTAATTATTATTGCGAGAAAATGGGATTTGAACCGAAGAACTTCACCTTTTATGAAGTGTATGGTTTATTTCGGTTAGCGGTCATTGCACAACAAATCTATTACCGCTATTACCATAAACAAACAAACAATAAAGCATTTAAGAATTGGTGGATATTAGTGCACTACTTAAACTGGCGATGCAAAAAACTCATAAATACTAAATAATTAAAACACATAGACACATAGCTTTGTATGGCATTAAAAGATGAAGATAGTCAACCATAGTATTCATCTGAGATGAATAACTCTGTGTTATTATGGATATCCGAAAAGAATCCTACCTGCCGATAATCTTTAATTTCTATGTGCCTATGTGTTTTAAAAAATAAATCATAAATCTGAATTCAGAATTTATAAATCAAGACATGGCTACTATCTTTTTAATACGACACGGACAGGCACAGTTTGGAATGGAAGAATACGACGCGCTTTCACCAACCGGAATAGAACAGGCGAAATTATTAGGCGCAAGTTTTCTACAACGTACTATTATTCCGACCAAAATTATTTCCGGTGCGATGAAACGGCATCAGCAGACGATGGACTATTGCCTGGAAAAAATGCAAATTGAAAATCCGGAAAAAATTACTAACAACGACTGGAACGAATTTGACCATCGAGATATCATTGCCAAATACGAACCACGTTATGCAGATTTAAATGAACTCAAGAAAGATATTTTTCTCGATAAAAGTCCGAAAGAAAAAATAACAGAAGTGCTGGTTGGTGCGGTCACGCGCTGGACCAGCGGACAATTCAATGACTACAACGAAAGCTGGATAACCTTTTGCGAACGTGTAAAGAATGGGTTACAAAAAATAGAAAAAGAATCACAAAAAGAAGATATTGTTTTTGTCTTCAGTTCCGGTGGCAGCATTTCCGTCATTATGCAGCAAATCCTGGATTTATCTGTACAGAAAACGTTCGAAATGCAGTTAAATATCGCCAACTGTTCCATTACCAAACTCAGAACTTCGTCACGTGGAACTCAATTACTTTCCTTTTCCGATTACGCACATTTCGATGGCGAACATAAAAAATGGCTGACATATAAGTAATTGTCTGAATCTGGATTTTATTTTGTCTGAATCTGGATTTACTGGATTTATAGATGATTGGATTTTTAACGGAAGCTAATCCTACAATCCTTTAATCTTATAAATCCAAATTCAGACAAAAAAGGCAATATCTTATCCAAAGTTAATTTCCAATGCACGCATTGTTTTTCTGAATTTATTTCCTATTTTTATCAAACGAACGTTTGGTATAAACGAACGTCATTCTGAACTTGTTTCAGAATCTATTTTTTAATTATAAAATTCTTTAATTCAATAATTATGGCAGAAGCTTATATCTATGACTGCGTGCGAACACCACGCGGCAAAGGTAAGAAAAACGGTGCATTACACGAAGTAACACCTACCGAATTGCTGGCACAAATGCTCAAAGCAATTCAACAAAGAAATAACCTCGATACCTCTTTAGTAGAAGATGTGGTCATTGGTTGTGTAACACCTATTGGCGATCAAGGAGGCAATATCGCTAAGACAGCCGTAATGATGGCAGACTATGACACAAAAGTTCCGGGCTTTCAGCTAAACCGTTTCTGCGCATCCGGTTTGGAAGCAGTAAACTTAGCGGCAATGAAAGTGCGTTCCGGCTGGCAAGACTTAGTGATTGCAGGTGGCGTGGAATCCATGAGCCGCGTACCGATGGGTTACGATGGCGGCGCCTGGGTTTTGGATATGCGTGTAAACAGCCATACCGATTTCATTCCTCAAGGTATCAGTGCAGATTTAATTGCGACACTGGAAGGTTTCTCCAGAGAAGATTGTGACAACTATGCTTTGCGTTCACAAAAACTGGCAGGCATTGCAAAAGCAGAAGGAAGATTCAATAAATCAGTAGTTCCTGTTTTGGATATTAATGGTTTAACGATTTTAGCAGAAGATGAATTCAACCGACCGGACACTACGTTGGAAGGATTGTTATCATTAGCACCGTCTTTTCAAATGATGGGAGAAATGGGCTTTGATTCTTCGGCCTTGCAAAAATATACCACACTCGAAAAAATAAACCATGTACACACACCAGGAAACTCTTCAGGTATTGTGGATGGTGCTTCGGTAGTGTTGATTGGCTCAAAAGAAATCGGCGAAAAATTAGGACTAAAACCAAGAGCGATTATTCGTTCAGTAGCCGTTACTTCTACAGAACCAACTATCATGCTGACAGGTCCAGGACCAGCATCGCACTTAGCATTGAAAAAAGCAGGTATGACCATCAACGATATCGATTTAGTAGAAATGAATGAAGCCTTTGCATCTGCGGTATTGCGTTTACAAAGAGACTTAAATGTACCTGACGAAAAACTAAATGTAAATGGTGGTGCCATTGCATTAGGACATCCACTGGGTGCAACTGGCGCCATGATTCTCGGAACATTGGTAGATGAACTGGAACGTACCGGAAAATCTATCGGTTTGGCTACACTATGTGTTGGCGGAGGAATGGGAATTGCAACCGTGGTGGAAAGAATCTAAATGTAACAATATAGCAATTCAACAATGTAATAATGATTTGAAAGCAAAAGATTATCATTAATACATTGGTAAATTATTTAATTTGTAAATTAAGAAAAATGTTTAAATACGAAAAAGATCAAGACAACATCGTCACCGTAACGATGGATATGCAGGGCAGAAGTGCCAATGTAATTAATCAGGAATTCGGTAAGCTTTGGTTAGAAACCATTGGCCGTTTGGAAAAAGAAAAAGCAGAAATTGCAGGCGTGGTTTTAACCTCTGCAAAATCAACTTTCTTTGCAGGTGCAGATATAGATGATTTGTTCAAGCAAACAGATGCAAAACTGATTTTCGAAATGTGCGAAGGTTTAAAAAAACAATTACGCAGATTGGAAACACTAGGAAAACCAGTGGTGGCAGCGTTAAACGGAACTGCACTCGGTGGCGGTTTAGAAATTGCGTTAGCTTGCCATTACCGAATCGCATTAAACAATCCAAAAGCACAATTTGGCTTGCCTGAAGTTGGATTAGGTTTATTACCAGGCGGCGGCGGCATCGTACGTTTAACACGTATGATTGGCTTACAGCCTGCTTTGCCATTATTAACGGAAGGCAAACGTTTAAAAGTAAAAGAAGCTTTATCCAATGGTCTTATCAATGAAATTGCTGAAACAGCAGAAGATATGATTGCTAAAGCAAAAGCATGGATCAAAGCAAATCCGAAAGCGATGAATCCATGGGATGATAAAGCATTCAAATTTCCTGGTGGCGATGCACGCAACCCGAAAGTGGCGAGCATGATTCCTATCGTGCCGGCAATGACCAAGAAAAAAACCTGGGGCAATTATCCTGCGGTAGAAGCAATTATCAACACCGCTGTTGAAGGCTCAGTAGTAGATTTTGAAACCGCTTGCAGAATTGAATCACGCTACTTCACTTCATTAGCAGTAGGACAGGTTTCTAAAAATATGATTAGTGCATTTTGGTATAATTTAAACGCCATCAATGCAGGTGGTTCAAGACCAAAAGGATTTGACAAATACACGACTAAAAAACTAGGCGTATTAGGTGCTGGTATGATGGGCGCAGGTATTGCTTACGTTTCAGCAATTTCAGGTATCGAAGTTGTTTTAAAAGATGTATCGGTTGAAGCAGCTGAAAAAGGCAAAGCATACTCAGAAGGCTTGTTGAAGAAACGGGTTTCTAAAGGCAAAATGACCAAAGGAAAAATGGAAGAAGTACTGTCAAAAATAAAAGCAACAGACAGTGCTGCTGATATGGAAGGCTGCGATTTAATTATCGAAGCGGTGTTTGAAGACAGAGCCTTAAAAGCAAAAGTAACACAAGAAGTAGAAAGTGTAATGTTAGCAGAAGGAACCTTCGCATCTAACACTTCCACTTTACCAATTACCGGTTTAGCACAAGCATCAGCGCGATCGAAACAATTCATCGGCCTGCACTTCTTTTCACCGGTAGATAAAATGCCATTGGTAGAAATTATTTGCGGTGCAGAAACTGATGATGCAACATTAGCGAAAGCATTCGACTACGTTTTACAAATCAAGAAAACACCAATCGTTGTAAACGATTCACGTGGTTTCTATACGTCACGTGTATTCTCTACGTATGTAATGGAAGGTATCGCGATGTTAGGTGAAGGTCAACATCCGAAATCCATTGAAAATGCTGGTATGAAAGCAGGTATGCCTGTCGGTCCTTTAGCATTAACAGATGAAGTGAGCATGAAACTGATGGATCATATCCGCAAACAAACAGAAAAAGATTTAGCAGCTGAAGGCAAAACAGTGCCACAACATCCTGGTTTTGCAGTATGCGAAAAGATATTAGCAGTCAACCGACCGGGCAAAGCAGCAGGTGCCGGTTTTTACGAATATCCGCAAGGCGGCACGAAATTCTTATGGCCGGAACTGACCAAAATGTTTCCGCAAACTACACCATTAGCACAACAGGAAATGATAGACAGAATGTTAATCGTTCAGGCTTTAGATACCGTGCGTTGTGTGGAGGAAGGCGTGTTGCGTTCGGTAGCAGATGCTAACATCGGTTCTATCTTCGGTTGGGGTTTCTCACCGTTTAATGGCGGGACACTGCAGTTCATAAATAGTTATGGTTTTAACAAATTAATTGCAAGAGCAAAAGAATTAGAAGCTAAATACGGTGAACGTTTTTCTGTTCCAAAATTATTACAAGACAAAGCCGACAAAGGTGAGTTGTTTGTAGATTAAACCTATGCCACGATATTCGTGGCAGGCAGGATTAAAATAAAAAATGGAAGCAAATAGTTGCTTCCATTTTTTTTATCTTTATCCCATGACCTTCACTTCTATTGATTTTGAAACAGCAACCTCATACGGACACTCAGCCTGTGCGGTAGGCATAGTAACGGTGGAGCACGATGTCATCACAGATGAGTTTTATACACTCATTCAGCCGCCACAAAATTTCTATTCGTATCATAATATTCGCGTTCACGGTATCACACCGGCTCATACACAAGACGTGGGCACCTTTGATGAGCAATATCTTGAAATATATAAACGTTTATTGCACAGGAAAATAGTGGCGCATAATGAAAGTTTCGACCGCAGCGTACTGCGACAATGTATAGCACATTACGGACTTTCTTCTCAAGGATTATTTCTGCATAAAAATTGGGATTGTACGGTGAAAATTTCCCGAAGTCTGGGTTATGCACCCAACAAACTCAGCGATTGCTGCGCGCGGTTCAATATTGATTTGAAACACCACGAAGCACTTTCCGATGCTCGAGCCTGTGCGAAGTTGTATTTACAGTTGATGCAGCAGCAGGAAGCATAAAAAGTTAATAACATTCTTCTTACAGCATTTTTCTATGCTGAATTTTATTCTATTTTTGCAACCCTTTATTAGAAGTATGCAAACATTAATTCAACTCGTTTCTAAAGAAATATTAATAGATATTCAACAAGTAGTGGCCACCATAGAATTGCTGGATGAAGGCGCTACTATTCCGTTTATTGCACGTTACCGAAAAGAAAAAACCGGCACGCTCGATGAAGTGGAAATAGGCCTGATAAAAAGCAGTATCCATAAATTCCGCGAAATTGAAAAACGCAAAGCCGCTATCTTAAAATCTATTGAAGAGCAAGGCAAACTAAGTAATGAACTGAAAGAAAAAATTGAAGCCTGTTTTGATGCGGCCGTTCTCGAAGATATTTATTTGCCATACAAACCGAAACGCAAAACAAAAGCATCCGTAGCCAAAGAAAAAGGACTGGAGCCTTTGGCAACCATTATTTTTAAACAACAGGAACGAGATGTGGTTTCTAAAGCAGAAAGTTTTATAGCCGAAGAAGTCACAAGCGTAGAAGATGCGTTGCAAGGCGCTCGTGATATTATTGCAGAATGGATTAATGAAGACATGCTAGTGCGTGGCATGGTGCGTCAGCAATTCGAACGCCATGCAACGGTAAAAACGAAAGTAGCATTTGGAAAAGAAGCAGACAAAGAAGCGCAAAAATTCAGAGATTATTTTGATTGGGAAGAACCCTTGAAAAATTGTCCGTCGCACAGACTACTGGCTATGCGCAGAGGCGAAGAAGAAGGTTTTTTATATTTTCATATAGCACCGGATGATGAAGAAATACAGGAAATTTTGCAC
The DNA here is from genome assembly GCA_044357355.1 of Chitinophagales bacterium. Lineage (GTDB taxonomy): Bacteria > Bacteroidota > Bacteroidia > Chitinophagales > JADIYW01 > JADJSS01. The sequence goes on along the minus strand of JBIKPT010000013.1, from coordinate 7,883 downwards.
CATCGTGTTATAAAAGGAAACAACGCAGCAGCAGATCAGGTAGCCATCGCATTAAAAGATGCCTACAAACGTTTAATTAAATTTTCTATCGAATTTGAATTCAGAAATATCTCTAAAGAAAAAGCGGATAAAGAAGCGATAGAAGTTTTTGTGAAAAATTTACGTCAGTTACTAATGGCTCCAGTGTTAGGACAAAAACCAATCTTAGCATTAGACCCGGGTTTTCAAAGTGGTTGTAAATTGGTTTGTCTGGATGACAAAGGTGTGTTGTTGGAAGAAACAGTTATCTATCCGCATCCGCCACAAAACAAAGCCAGAGATGCTGAAGATATCGTAAGAGGATTGATGTATAAACACGATATCCATACGATTGCTGTGGGCAACGGAACAGCAGGAAGAGAAACGGAAGACTGGTTGAATAAATTACACTGGGACAAAAAGCCAATGGTATTTTCTGTGAATGAAAGTGGTGCCTCTATTTATTCTGCATCTGATGTGGCGCGCGAAGAATTTCCGGATAAAGACATCACCGTGCGTGGTGCAGTATCCATCGGCAGAAGACTGATGGATCCATTAGCAGAACTAGTGAAAATTGATCCTAAATCCATTGGCGTGGGCCAATACCAGCACGATGTAAACCAGTATTTATTAAAACAATCTTTAGATGACACAGTCATAAGTTGCGTGAGTCAGGTAGGCGTGAACCTGAATACAGCCAGCAAGCATTTGCTGATGTATGTAGCAGGTTTAGGACAAAGCACGGCGGAAAATATTGTACAATACAGAACGCAAAACAACGGCTTTAAAAGCAGAAATGAATTATTAAAGGTCAATCGTTTAGGCGATAAAATTTTTGAACAAGCAGCTGGATTTTTACGCATTGCAGATGCAGAAAATCCATTGGATAATAGTGCCGTGCATCCTGAGCGTTACGCGTTGGTGGAGCAGATGGCAAAAGACCAAAGTGTAAGTGTGGATGAGTTATTGAAGAGTAAGGAAGTGCGTAAAAAGATAGACCTGAAAAAGTACATTGCGGCAGAAGTGGGTTTGCCTACCTTACAGGATATTTTAAAAGAGCTGGAAAAACCAGGCAGAGATCCTCGCGAAGAAATTCAGGTGTTTGAATTTGATCCGACCATCAAAACGATTCATGATGTACATACAGGAATGGTAGTGCCGGGATTGGTCACCAATATTACAAACTTCGGTTGCTTTGTAAATATCGGTGTAAAGCAAGATGGAATGATACACATCTCAGAATTATCCAATAAATTTATCAAAGACCCGAATGAAGTGGTGAAATTACAACAAGCGGTAAAAGTAAAAGTACTGGAAGTAGATATTGCAAGAAACCGGATTCAGTTAAGTAAAAAACAAGCGGAATAGATTTTTAATGTTTAAACTTATTCTTTTTTCTTTCTAAAAACTCAGCAGTATCATTTACGCGAGGAAACGGAGTGGAAGGAATTGGTTTACCTAAAAATTCACATAGTGGCTGCCAGCCTTGTGTCACTTCAAATACCAGTAATTTTTCTTTTGGTACAGTACGTTTTACTTCTTCTGTCCAATCATCAAATCTTTTTAGGGCAAATTCTTTATCTTCAAATTTACCTTTGAACAAGTTGCTCCAGATAGCATTGTCAACATAATCAAAAATATTTGCCATGTGCGCTACCTGCGGGTCAAATAAACCGGCAATTTTCATCATCCATCTTTTAGGACCCCTTGGTAAGTTATAAATGGTATCGCTTACACTTTTGTACCATTTTTCAGCCGGACGCACGGTTAAAACTACTTTTGCATCCGGATATTTTTGCATCATTTCTTTATAATACAAAGAACCGGGAAAATCTACCATTGCTTCATATCCATTCATCATAGCATCAAAATCCGTAGTTCTCTTTGCTTCCATTTCTTTCCAAAAGGCTAATTGCGGCGGATTGGCAATAACTTCCATCATATGATGGCATTTGTTATAACCAAGTTCTTCCAGTGCATGTTTTAAAGATAAGGTTCCTGTTCTGCCCATGCCGGCACCAATAACTTGAATTGACATATTAGATAGCTTTTATGGTTACAAGATAGAATTTTTTTATAAATTAATTTGAAAAATTGATGGAATCTACCACTGCTTTTGCATCACCTATTTCATAAAAATCAATACCCAGGAAATTAATGAAGTGATCATTAGCGGCTGCGCAATCCTGTACACGTTTGCTTACAACACTACGTTTGTTTGCCTGTGGAGCCAATGTTTTATCGGGCAAACCGATACCGTTTTGCAGCCAGTGGTTCACTAAGTATAATTCCTTACTTCCGCTGCCACCACGGTTAACATCACTATCAAATTCATTAACGTTTTTATAGGTATACTTGGTGTCAAATGTTGTTGACCAGGCATGCATCAAATAGTTCGCTCTTGGTGTTTTGTTGCTTTCTACAAATAAAACCAATCGCTGGTTATTATCGACCATCGTTTGTAAAGTAGGCCAGCTTTCTCCACTGGCATGAATATAAGTCATGTCATCCATTCCGATACTGTCAATAGCTTTCTGTAACTGAATATTTCCGCCGTCATTTTGAAAAATAATGGTGATAATTTCCGTTGGGTTGGATAACATAAATTCTTTTACTTCTGATAGCACGTCAACTAATTTTTGTGAGCCAAGAAAAGCAAAAGTATGATAAGTAAGTGCAACGCCATCCGTTCCGTCGTAAGTATCCAGCATTAATCCACGCACACCATTTTTCAATTGATTGGTTACGGAATGAGTCTGGTTGGGTAATGTAAATCCCTTTTCCGTATTGTTCATTGCGTTATGCGTCATTAAAAAACAGACTTTGTCATATTGCTTTGGCAGCAAGAGCGCTGATTGGTCAACGATGGTTTCTTTTTTGCAACCAAATACAAAAAATAATATAACAAGTAACTGCAGTTTAAATTTATGTGTTTTTATTAAAGCCATTTCGTGTTTATTTTAGGTGTAAATAAACCTGTAAAATAAAAAATTAGACCGATAATGTTTAATAATTTGAGCCTTTTTCTGTAATATAGTATCGATTTAAGGATGGCAACTAAAAAACAAAATATCATATCAAAAATTTTCAACGATAAGTCTATTCAGGATTATGTAAATGTATTTCCGAACAGAGTCGGTTCTCAGGGGTTTGATGCATGGGGTTTCAATATTAAAAACATGAAAAACAATATGCGTCTTACAAAATACCTGTACGAAGATTTTTATAAAGTGGAGACGGTCGGATTAGAAAATGTACCGAAAGAAGGAAGGTGTTTGATTATTCCCAATCACAGCGGTCAATTACCATTTGACGGATTATTAGTCGGCTATTCATTATTAACAAATCCTAATGGTGCACGTGCACCCAAAGCAATGGTGGAGCGCTTTTTACCAACGGTGCCATTTATTGGCAATTGGTTAAGTTCTGTCGGTGCCGTTATCGGTGATCCGGTAAATTGCGAACGAATGCTGGATAATGAGGAAGCTATTATCGTATTTCCGGAAGGTGTAAGAGGTTCCAATAAATTATACAAACAACGTTATCAATTGCAGAGATTTGGAAGTGGATTTGTGCATTTAGCCATGAATAACAATGCACCGATTATTCCTGTTGGAATTGTTGGAATGGAAGAAACCATTCGTTCCTATGCGGATATTAAACCATTGGCAAAATTATTAGGAATGCCGGTCGCTCCTTTAGTGGTGCCGTTTATCTTTCCTTCTAAAGTGTTTATTTATTTTGGTAAACCTATTTACTTTAAAAACGACGTACATAAAGAATCGGATATAAAAGAACGGGTGGATATTGTAAAAGCAGCTATTGATGATTTACTGAAACAAGGTCTGGCCAGAAGAGAAGAATATCAGCGAGCACAGAAAGAAAAAAACAAGAAAGTATAATACCGGATTTAAACTATAATCATGGAACCAAAGAAGAAAATATTAGTAACCGGTGCTGCAGGTGCTCTTGCTAAAAAAGTGATTGATAAACTCAAGAAAGATTATAAAATTGTAGCAGTCGATTTCCGAACAAAAGTGGATTTAGGAATTCCGGTGGAGAGTTACAAAGTAGATTTCAATAAGCGGTTATTTGAAGATATTTTTCGTGAACATGATTTTGATGGTATCATACATCTTGGTAGAATTTCTGCGCAGGAATTAAATCGTTTTACCAGATACAATGCTAACGTAATAGGCACCAGAAAATTATTTGATTTAGCCAGAAAATACAATGTTTCCAAAACACTGGTGATGTCTACCTATTTCGTGTATGGTGCTTCACCCTACAATCCATCTTTGTTAGACGAAACAACACCTTTAAAAGCATCAGAGTTGACGATGGATTTAGTAGATTCGGTAGAATTGGAAAATTTGTCTACGATTTATTTATATAAACATCCTGAATTAAATATTACCGTATTGCGACCTTGTAACATTGCAGGACCTGGTGTACGTAATACCTTTTCTATGCTCTTGTCAGAAAAACGTTCACCTGTACTTTGGGGTTTTTCGCCGCTGATGCAGTTTATTCATATTGATGATATGCGTGATGCGATATGTACGGCTTTTGAAAAAAATATTCCAGGTGTGTACAATGTTGCTCCGGATGATTATATAGGTTTTCAGGATGCTATTAAAGCTTCAGGTTCCAGACCCATTCAGATTCCTTCCATTCCACCGAGTTTAACGGAAGCAATTGCAAAATTCCTGAACTGGAAATCTTTTCCGGTTTATTTAATTAACTATTTTAAATATCCCGTGATTATTGACGGAAGCTTGTTTTCAAAAACATTCAACTTCAAACCCAAGAAAACACTCGACGATATTTTTACCTACTACAGAAGTTTGAAATAACACCATTGTCATTCTGAGCAAAGCGAAGAATCTCGCTAAATTTAACCAATCTATGAATCATATTTTTATTTCGCAAATGGAAACTCCAATCGGCACACTCGAAATAAAAGCCGATGAAAAAAGTATTGTATCTATTTTGTTTTTAGATGATGAACTCCATCAGACGGCTCAAAGCTGTCCGATGAATAAGGTTGTTGAAGATGCCGTAATCGAAATCTGTAAACTGCAATTAGCAGAATATTTTGCTGAAAAAAGAAAAGAATTTGACTTGTCGTTGAGATTTTCAGGCACAGAATTTCAAACTAAAGTCTGGCGTCAGTTACAAACGATTTCATTCGGCAAAACCATTTCTTATTTGCAAATGGCAAAAAATCTGGGCGACCCGAAATGTATTCGCGCTGCCGGAACTGCAAACGGAAAAAATCCATTTGCCATTGTGGTGCCATGTCACCGTGTTATTGGCAGCAACGGCGATTTAATTGGATACGCCGGTGGTTTATGGCGCAAACAATGGTTGCTGGAGCACGAAGGCAATTTAGTGAAACAAAAATCTTTGTTTTAAATAATAACATTTCGCTAATTTTCTTACATAAAATAAATTCGGGAACTTTTTCTCCTTTTTGTACATTTGTACTAATTCTGAATTAATCGAAGAAGCAATCAATTATTCACAAAAATGTCCCTTTAGGGATTTAGGATTAAATTAAATAAAATGGGAAAAAGAGTTCTAATTATTGGTGCCGGTGGCGTTGGCAATGTAGTTGTCCGCAAATGCGCTTCTGTACCTGAAGTTTTCAGTCATATCATGCTGGCCAGCCGTACAAAATCTAAATGCGATGCAATTGCAGCTGACATAAAAACCATGAAAATTGAAACGGCTGCTTTAGATGCAGATAACGTTCCGGAAATTGTGGCATTAATCAATCAGTTCAAACCGGATTTGGTGATGAATATTGCCTTGCCTTATCAGGATTTAACGATTATGGATGCGTGTTTGGAAACTGGAGTTCACTATCTTGACACAGCTAACTACGAACCGAAAGACGAAGCAAAATTTGAATACTCCTGGCAATGGGCTTATCAGGAGCGTTTCAAAGAAAAAGGCATTATGGCATTGCTAGGTTGCGGTTTCGATCCGGGTCAGTCGCAGATTTATGTGGCACATGCAGCTAAACATCATTTTGATGAAATCCATTATTTAGATATTGTGGATTGCAATGCAGGCGACCACGGACAAGCGTTTGCCACCAACTTCAATCCTGAAATTAATATCAGAGAAATCACACAAGACGGAAAATACTGGGAAAATGGTGAATGGAAAATCATTAAACCAATGTCGATTCACAAACCTATCGATTATCCAAACATCGGGCCGAAAGAATCGTATTTGTTGTACCACGAAGAATTGGAATCATTGGTGAAGAATTTCCCAACCTTGAAACGTGCACGTTTCTGGATGACCTTTGGTCAGGCTTACCTTACACATTTAGAAGTCATGCAAAATATCGGAATCACGAGTATCAAGCCAATTATGTTCCAGGGACGAGAAATTATTCCAATAGAATTCTTAAAAGCATTGTTGCCTGAACCAGGTTCATTAGGCGAAAATTATTCAGGCGAAACATCTATCGGTTGCCAGATTAAAGGTATTAAAGACGGCAAAGATCAAACGTATTTTATCTGGAATAACTGCAAACATCAGGATGCATACAACGACGCAAAAGCGCAAGGTGTAAGCTATACAACAGGTGTGCCGGCAATGTTGGGTGCGAAGTTGATGTTAGAAGGAATCTGGATGAAACCAGGTGTGTATAATACAGAAGAAATGGATCCGGATCCGTTTATGGCTCAAATCGGTGGTTATGGTTTACCTTGGCACGAAAAAGTAGGTTTGGAATTACCACATGAGTACTAGTACATAGTCATGCTGTCCCGAAGTTTCGGGATTTTTTCAGCATCTAAAAATAATTATCTTTAAACTTCGTGATTTTTCAAAAATTACGAAGTTTTTTCATTTAAAACTTTGCTTACTTTGTGCAATAAGCTTTGTGAACTTTGTGGTTAAAAATTAAGTCATGCAAATAAAATCCAATTACATCAACATACAAAAAAAGGAAATTTTTCCTGCTAGAATTTCTATAGAAAATGGAAAAATAAAATTGATTGAAAAAATTGATGAAGTTGTTGATACGTATATTTTACCAGGTTTTGTTGATGCACATGTACATATCGAAAGTTCTATGCTGGTGCCAACGGAATTTGCAAATAAAGCAGTAATACATGGAACAGTTGCAGCCGTTTCCGATCCGCATGAAATTGCCAATGTGTTAGGAAAAGAAGGTGTTTATTACATGATTGAAAATGGAAAAAAATGTCCGTTCAAATTTAATTTTGGTGCGCCGTCTTGTGTACCTGCTACGGGTTTTGAAACGGCTGGTGCAGAAGTTACAGCAGAAGATATTGATGAATTGATGTCGCTGAATGAAATAAAATATTTAGCGGAAATGATGAATTATCCGGGTGTCTTATTCAATGATAATCTGGTAATGGATAAAATTAGAATCGCACAAAAATACAACAAACCTGTTGACGGGCACGCGCCGGGTTTAACCGGTGAAAAAGCGATTCAATATATCAATGCCGGAATTTCTACCGATCACGAATGCTTTACGTATGAAGAAGCAAAATTCAAATTGGAACATGGAATGAAAGTGCTGATACGTGAAGGAAGTGCTGCGAAAAACTTTGAAGCGCTAATTGATTTACTAAATGATTATCCAAACGAAATCATGTTTTGTTCCGATGATAAACATCCGGATGATTTAGTACTCGGTCACATTAATCTATTAGTAAAACGTGCTATTGCAAAAGGAGTTGATTTGTTTGAGGTGTTGCAGGCTGCATGTATTAATCCTGTATTGCATTATAAATTAGAGGTTGGATTACTCCAGGAAAATGATGCTGCTGATTTTATCATCATCAATAATTTGCAAGAATTTGACATCTTGG
>JBIKPT010000117.1:0-9102 GCA_044357355.1 Chitinophagales bacterium | reverse complement strand
GCTCCACGTTTAGTCGTTTCTTCAAATGATTTAGTGGCATCATCTACCCAAAGTGCAATTACTTTAACACCATCACCGTGTTTGGCTAAATGTGTATTTAAAGGTGAATCTGAAGTTAATGGTGTGGTAAGCACCAATCTTATTTTATCTTGTTTCAGCACATACGATGCTTTGTCGCGCACACCAGTTTCCAAACCTGCATACGCTAAGGATTGAAAACCAAAAGCTGTTTTATAAAAGTGTGCGGCTTGCTTGGCATTGCCTACATAAAACTCTACATAATCGGTACCTAGCAACGGTAAAAAATCCTGCGCACCATCGAAGATTTTTTCCAAACCGTATTCTACATTTTTAATTTCTGTTGACATATTTTTTTAATTTTCAGGTTCGCTAATTTTCAAATCTTCAAATTATTCCACCCAGCTTTTATAATATTTTCCATCGTCAATTTTCATGGCTTCTTCTGTTACCATTAATGGTCGGAAAGTATCTACCATTACGGCTAATTCCTGTGTTTCTTTGTGTCCGATGCTGCGTTCCATTGCGCCAGGTGCAGGTCCGTGCGGTATGCCTTTTGGGTGTAAGGTAATGTGTCCTTGCTCTATATTATTTCTGCTCATAAAATCACCATCCACATAATACAACACTTCATCGCTGTCGATATTGCTGTGGTTGTATGGTGCCGGAATGGCATCAGGATGATAGTCGTACAAACGTGGCACAAACGAACACACCACAAAGGTTGAAGTCTCAAACGTTTGGTGCACCGGTGGCGGCTGATGCACACGACCTGTTATCGGTTCGAAATTATGAATACTAAAACCATACGGAAAATTGTAGCCATCATAACCAACAACATCAAACGGATGTGTGGCATACACGAATTCGTGTATCATGCCTTCTTTTTTTATTTTGATAATGAAGTCACCTTTTTCATCGTGCGTTTCTAAATCTTGCGGCAACTTAAAATCGCGTTCACAAAATGGCGAATGTTCCAGTAATTGACCTGAAGAGCTTTTATATCGTTTCGGTGTAAAAAATGGTGCATGCGATTCAACATAAAACAAACGATTATCTGTAGTGTTAAATTCTATTTGATAAATCATACCACGTGGAATGATTAGATAATCGCCATATTCAAACGGAATATTACCCATAAATGTGCGTAAAGTGCCGCTGCCTTTATGAATAAAAATTAGTTCATCTGCATCGGCATTTTTATAAAAATAGTTAGTTAATGATTGACGTGGTGCAGCCAAACCAATTATGCAATCTCTGTTCACCAGCATAGCTTTTCTGCTGTCCAGAAAATCATCTTGCGGTGCCACCTGAAAGCCTTGCAATAATAGCGATTTGATGTTTTTATCAACGGCAATTTTAGGTTCTACAGAATACGATTTCAGGATTTCTTTTACCTGTGTTGGTCGATGAATATGATATAACAAAGACGAGTGACTGTTAAATCCTTCTGTTCCGAATAATTGTTCGTAGTAAAAATTTCCTGCATCACTTTTAAAAACGACATGTCGTTTTTGTGGTATTTTTCCGAGTTTATGATAGATTGGCATAATTTTAATTTATTGTTGATACGCTATAGATACGCACAGCTGTAGATACGCACAACTGTGCGTATCTACGATAATTCTTCAATGGCAATTTGTAATGCATTTCTGGAAATAAATCTGTTGTTATTGTCTTTTTGGTGTACTTTTTCTAATGCTTTGTAAATTACGTTTGAAACATCCTGAAAAATGGCATCGTCCGTAATTTTTACATTCTTACCCATTAAAAAAGCAAACACGCGAGCCATACCGCAATTTGCAATAAAATCCGGTATCACCGCTAAATTTTCATCTGCTTTATTCAATATCTTACCATAAAAAATTTCAGGATCATTAAAAGGAACATTGGCACCGGAAGAAATGACTTCCACACCAGCTTTTAAAAGTGCATTTAAATTATCTTCACTTACAAACCGCGAGCCTGCAGCAGGTATAAAAATAGCTGCTTTTGTATTCCAGAAAGCTGTTTGTGCCTGTTCAAAAGGCATCAAATTTGGATGCGTGAGTTTATTGTTTTTTCTGTTTAAGAATAACGTTTTGATTTGTTCGAAATCCAAACCATCTTCATCAATCAAAGCACCGGTAATATCAATAATACCAGTAATTTTGACACCTTGTTGTGCTAAAAAATAGGCTGCAGCAGCGCCAACATTTCCAAATCCCTGGATAGTCGCTTTTTTGCCTTCTATGCTTTCATTTTTGTATAGTTGATAGTAGTGCTTTACAGACTCAGCAACACCATAACCAGTAATCATATCAGCCACTAAATAACCTTCTTTTTTAGAAGGCGTATAGTCTTCGTCTTCAATTAATTTTGAAACACCTACGCGCAGTTGTCCTATTTTATTGATTTTATCGCGTTCTTTTGGCTGATAATGACCATTTACAATACCTTCTTGCGGATGCCAAATGCCGTATTCTTCTGTAATTGGAATTACTTCATGAATTTCATCTACATTCATGTCACCACCGGTTCCGTAATAACTCTTTAAGATTGGAGCTACTGCTTTAAACCAGCGTTCCAGTACTTCTTTTTTTCGCGGATCATTTGGGTCAAAGTTAATGCCCGATTTAGCACCGCCAATGTCCGGTCCGGAAACTGAAAACTTAATTTCCATGGTTTTTGCCAGGGAAACAACTTCGTGTTTGGTTAAGCCTTTGCGCATACGTGTGCCACCACCGGCAGCTCCGCCACGCAAGGAGTTAATGACCAACCAGCCTTGTGCGTCGGTTTTAGAATCGCTCCATTCAAAGACGATTTCCGGTGTTTTTTCTTCAAACGGTTTTATAAAATCTGACATAGTTGCAATAATAATAGTTGCTATGACAACTAATTTAGGGAATATTTTTAGAACAAGCAAGAAATGGCTGATTTATTTTTCATTGCTTTTGTCAGTTTTATAAATTAGAAAAAAATTGCATCTTTGTAGTATTATGGTACGTTGGATATTCAAAGTAATTTTTAAGGCATTAGGCTGGAAATTAAAGACAGAAGCAATTGTTGGCATCAGGCAGTCTATTACGATTGCTGCGCCGCATACTGCCAATATGGATTTACCTATTGCAAAAGCAGCTTTTGATTTAATGGGTTTACCGTTGAGGTTTACCGTAAAACAAGAATGGGTAAGGTTTCCTTTTAAACGGATTATGCTGAACTTAGGTGCGATAGCCATAGACAGATCGCCTAAAAAACCAGGTGACCCCAGGCCCAGCATGACAGAAGCGATGGCAAATTTATTTAAAGAAAATCCTGAACTGCACGTGATGGTGACACCGGAAGGCACGCGAAGTTTACGTAAACAATGGAAAACAGGCTTTTGGTACACGGCAAAAATGGCTAATGTGCCAATTTTGCTGGGTTATCTGGATTATAAGAATAAAGTAGCCGGAATTGGTAAAATCATTTATCCAACCAATCTGGAAGATGATATGCGTACTATGATGGAATTTTATAAAGATATTACACCGTGTCATCCGGAGAAATTCAGTCTGGACGAGCGCTACATCTGAAAGTAGTAAGTCATAAGTAGTAAGGAAAAAATGAAATAATTTATCTTTTACCTTTGCACCGAATAAACAGACTATGCTGAAAATTATTTCGAGATTAATTTTAATGGTGAAAGGCTGGACGTACAACGTTGACGCCTTGAAGCCAATAGACAAATGCGTATTGATTGTTGCGCCACATACTTCTGCGTGGGATATGGCAATTGGTAAGTCCATATTTGTGCTGGCAAAAATTCCTGCAAGAATTGCCGTCAAAAAAGAAGCATTTTTCTGGCCGTTAAACTGGCTGTTAAGATATCTAGGCTGTATACCTATTGACAGAACACCAAAAGACGGTAACAGACAGCATAAAATTAGTTTGGTAGATGCGATGGCTAATTCTATACGTAAAGAAAAGAGAATTTGCATGGTAATTACACCGGAAGGTTCGCGCGGCAAACGCAAACAATGGAAAACCGGATTTTATCATATTGCAGTAAAAGCGAATGTGCCGATTGCATTAGGTTATCTGGATTTTGATGTGAAAGAAGGTATCGTGGACAAGATTTTTTATCCTACCGGCGATATGGATAAAGATATGCGCGACATTATGGAATTCTACAAGGATAAAACTCATCTGGGAAAATATCCGAACCGATGTATTACAGATGAACGCTGGAGTTAGATTAATCCTGATTGCGTAGCCTGTTTTATCAAAATTGCCGTATTATTCACTTTAAATTTTTCCAGCAAGTGCTTGCGATGTGTATCCACCGTAGTTGGACTAATAAATAACTGTTTCCCGATTTCCGTGCTCGTTAATCCTTCAGAAATCAGTTGCAGGATTTCCTTTTCTCTGCGTGTAAGCGCCATCTTATTGATGCCATTCTCTTTAATATTTTCCGCCACTTCTTTTGTGAGATATTGCTTATGCTGCATCACCGTATTTATGGCATCCAGCATTTCCTCTTTTGTGGCATTTTTTAAAAGATAACCGGTTGCACCGTTTTCGAGCATTTTTTCTATATAACTGTTTTGATTGAAAGTACTTAATGCTATAATTTTTATGGCAGGATACATTTTGCGGATATCTTTACAAATTTCAATGCCGCTTTTGTCTGGTAAATTAATATCTAAAAAAATGACATCCGGCTGCATGCGCTGCAAAAAAGACATGCAGCTCTGTGCGTTCTGTGCATGACCGATAATATCTATTTCCGGTTGGTTATGCATTAATGAAGTGATTCCTTCTATAATCATGTAATGATCGTCTACGATAAATAATTTTATAGTATTCATGATAATGGTATTTCTATAATTACAGATGTTCCGATTTTTTCACTTGAGTCTATATTGATTGTTCCTTTTAAATAAGCAATTCTGTTTTGGATATTGGACCACCCTGCTCCTTTAAAGTTACTGATATTTTTCACATCAAATCCTTTCCCGTTATCTTCTACTGTGATGTGCAATAATTGATTTTCATTGGATATCTGTACAATTGATTCCGTGGCCTTTGCATGTTTCATTGTATTGTTGATGAGTTCCTGAATGACGCGGTAAACGCTAACACTAACATTCATATCCGCATTATAATTGTCCATACCAAACGAACTGTAGTTAATCTGCAGTGCATTTGTTTTTGTTATTGTACTGCAATAATCTTTCAGCGCAGTATCCAATCCAAATTTCACGAGATTTTCTGGCATCATGTTGTGTGCCACACGACGCAATTCCTGTATGCCCGAATCCAGTATATCCACTGTCCGTTCAAACGACAACGCATTTTCTGAACTGAGTATTATATTTTCTTTCATATTGTTGAGTGAATATTTTACACCAGATAATAAACCACCTAATCCATCATGCAAATCTTTGGCAATTCTGCTGCGTTCCTCTTCCTGGATTTTCAGTATCGCATCTGTAGCCTCAAGTTGTTTTTCATTCTCGAGTTCCGTAATTTTCTGTTCCTGAATGATTTTTTCTTTTTCCAGTAAAACATTGCGCTGCTTGAAATATCTGAACAATAAAAAAGATAAAATGGACAAAATAACAATTGAACCGATCAGGAAAATATTCAAGAATTTTCTTTTTTTGAGCTGTTGCTGTTGTTTTAAAATTTCATTTTCTTTTTTCTGTGTTTCATATTTGGTTTCGAGATCTAAAGAATAAAAAGACAATTCTTCATCAAATATGGATTGGTCCACAGAATCATACTTGTTTAAATAATATTCACCGCTCTTAAAATCATGTTCCGCATACTTCAGACTCGAGTATAACTGATACAAATCCATTAAAGGATCGGGTAAACTATCTTCTTCTGCTATCTTTATCCCTTCCTTAATCTCCTTTTCAGCAAGTTTGAATTCTTCTTTAAATGTAAAATTATAAGCGTTTATCAGGTGCCCGTAACATTTGTCTTTACTATTCATCAGAACACCACTTTTAGCTATAAATGAATTATATTCTTCCGTATACTTATTCAAGTTAACCTTGTCGCCCATGTCAGAGTAAACAATGCATAAATTTGCAAGTGCCTTATGAACTGATCTGGGTATATTTTCTTTATATGCAACAGACAATTGCAATTCAAACAACTGAAGAGCTTTTAGGTCATTATTTAATTCACGATAGGCAAGTGCAGTATTGTTTATAGAAATCAACATTCCTTTTATATCGTTATATTTTCTACCGGCTTCAATTCCTTTTTCTCCGTAATAAACCGCTTTCGGATACTGCTTTAAGTCCATATACAGCCAGCACAGGTTTCCATAATTGATGGCAATATTTAATGTATCGCCTATCGATTCACTCAATTTCGTTGAATAAATGCCATACTTCACAGCAAGGTCATATTTCCTTAAATTATGATACAGGTTAAATAATGCCCTGTATGACTTTGCCACCTGTTGTTGATTTTTATGCTTATTTGCAATATCAATTGTCTTTAAACAATATTCAACAGCCTTTTCATAATCAGCTTTAGCATGGTATATTACAACATATTCGAAATAACACCTGTACTCATTGCTGGTGTCATTAATCTTATGAATTAAATTTTTACAATTATTCAGATAATACAAGGCTGAATCGGGATTGTTATTTACATATTCAAACTCAATGTCTAAAAGAAGATTAACCTTACCGGTATCTTCTTTCGCTGTTCTAAGGCATTGCATCATACTATCCAAATTATTGCAATATGCAGTTGCGCAACATAACAAAATACCTATAAGTATGGAGATTCCTTTTTTCATAGTTTTGATATAACAAAGTAAGTGAATACTTAAAGGTACACATATCCTTATTTTAAAGGATATTTTACCATTCTCAAAATATCCTATAAAATAAGGAGAAAACTGATTTTTATAGTCAGTAAGTTTGTATTATCAAAAATTAACTCAAATAAAAACACAAACAATGAAAAAAATCAAAGAAACTAATAATAATCTTGTACAAAGATTTATTAGTAACAAATGGACCATTATTCTTTTATTTTGTATTTCATTAATAAGTGCCTGTGCACCCAATGATACAGCACCCAATGTATTAACCGTAACGACCAATACACCAACAAATATTACAACCACAACGGTAACGTTAGGCGGTAACGTTACCAAAGACGGTGGAAATGCAGTAACGGAAAGAGGCATTTGTTTAAGCGATGTTGCCAATCCTGCTATAGATGATGTTAATGATTTGAAAATAACATCCGGTAGTGGTTTAGGAAACTTTACGGATGATTATGTCGGTTTTGATCCAAACACAACTTACCATGTTAGAGCCTATGCAACAAACAGCACAGGTACTGCATATGGCGAAGATAAAGAATTTACAACAAGTGCCTCTTCAGCTTGTAATATTGTTAATATTGCATCGAATGCCACTATCAGTTCAGCAACAACATGGACTGCAGGAAATGTATATGTTTTAGACGGTACCATAAAAGTTACTGCCGCACTTACCATTGATGCTGGCGTAGTGGTTAAACTTAAATCAGGTGCAAGAATAGATGTTCAAAGTTCCGGAAAGATTATAGCCTTAGGAACTTCTTCAAACAGAATTGTCTTCACTTCTATTAAAGATGATGATTTTTGCGGTGACACAAACGGAGACGGAAGTGCCACTTCACCACAAGCCGGCGACTGGATCTGTATTTTCCTGAATGGATCTTCCCCTACCGCCAGTATAAATACGTTCACCTATTGTGACTTCTTTTATGCAGGCGCAAATTCAAACCCTTACAACAATGCGGTTCGTGTTGCCATAAATGGTACTGCTTTCACTTTTGACCATTGCGTATTTGCACATACCAAATCTGATCCTTCCAACTCAGCTTCTTATGTATTTTATGGAGAAGCTTATATGGCTGACAACACCGTATCTGTTTTTACAAACAATGCATTTTATGATAACGACAGACCTATTTTACTAAACTCATATTACACATTGAATCCAAACAATATCTTTCATAATCCTTTGAATCCAAGTGAAACAAACAACCGGAATGGAATTTTCATGTATCATTACACTAATCCTTCCGGAGCTATCGTTTCCTGGAATGTAAGTGAAGTGCCTTATGTAATGGATGTATTCTTTAATGGTGGCGGCAGCGGCGCAACCGGAACGGTGAATATCGGTGCAAATGTGGTAGTCAAATTTTCAACAACATCTGCCGGAATTTCAAGAGGTGCTACTAGAACACTAAATATCGGTTCGGGAGCAGTTTTAACTTCCTACAAAGACGATGCTCATGGCGGCGATACGAATGGTGATGGAAATGCAACTTCACCGGCAAACGGAGACTGGGATGGATATTATGATTATCCTACTACTTCATATTTAAATACATTGCCTTATGTTTATTATGATTCACATTAATTTTGTTTATTCATAAATCTACAGTCCGTTCATTTTGAACGGACTTTTTTATTAAAACAAACTCAGGATTTCCGGCTTTAACAATTGAAAAGTATGACGATGGTAAATGCAACTGCCGAATTCTTTAACTGCTTTTCTGTGCGCAATGGTCGGGTAACCTTTGTTTTGCTGCCAGTTATAAAACGGAAATTCTTCATGCAGTTTTTCCATCAATTCATCTCTGTATGTTTTTGCCAGCACAGATGCCGCTGCAATTTCTATATACGTTGCATCGCCTTTTATAATGCTTAAATGTGCCGTTTTTTTATACGGCTTAAAACGATTGCCGTCAATCAATAAAAGCGTCGGATTTTTTTTCAGATTACCTATCGCTTCATGCATCGCCAGATAAGTTGCCTGCAAAATATTGACTTCGTCAATAGTATGATTATCAATAATACCAATACCAAAAGCGAGAGCATTTGCTTCAATTATTGGTCTCAATTCGTTGCGTTGCTTTTCTGTCAACTGCTTCGAATCATTTAAGAAATCATGTTTAAAATTTTTAGGTAAAATAACTGCTGCGGCTACTACAGGACCTGCAATGCAACCGCGACCGGCTTCGTCGACACCGCAAATTATTTTAGAAGATGGATAATGTTGAAGCACTATTTTTGAATTTATAATTTGCAAG
>JBIKPT010000271.1:0-2600 GCA_044357355.1 Chitinophagales bacterium | reverse complement strand
GTATTAAACCAGCAAATTACAAAACGATGCAATGTAGAGAGCATATTTATTCCGCCATTTTCCGGAGATCAGGGTATTAGTATGGGCAATGCATTTCTTGCCGGTGTTGAAAACGGAAATTTTCCTGAAATAGAAAGTTTTACACCCTACACAGGAAGAAGTTTCTCTATCATTGACACAGAAAGCATACTTAAGGAAAACAAAATAAGTTACACCAAAATTGAAAACAGCACTCAAAAAGCAGCAGAATTATTAGCTAAAGGAAGCATCATCGGGTGGATGCAGAATGAAGCTGAAATTGGTGCACGTGCTCTTGGAAACAGAAGCATACTGGCCAATCCGGCAATCAAAGGAATGAAAGAAAAAATCAATGCGACCATAAAACATCGTGAGCATTTTCGTCCTTTCTGCCCGAGTGTATTGGAAGAAGATTTCAGTGTCTATTTTTCATCTACTCAAACCCGTATTCCTTACATGAATATTACAGTTGATTGTAAAGAAGTTACTCAAAAAAAATTACCTGAAATAGTCCATGCCAACCAAACAGCTCGCGTTCAAACGGTATCTTCAAAAGACAATGAACAATTTCATCTGTTATTGCTGGAGTTAAAAAAACAAACTGGCCACGGCGTAGTACTTAATACCAGTTTAAATGTTCGAAACCAACCTATGGCCTACGATGTTAACGATGCTTTGATTACTTTTTTCACAAGTGGCTTAGATGCTTTATTTATCGGTAATATTTTGCTTGAAAAATGACAAAAACTATCTGACGGGATGTCATGTTAAAATAGCGCTGACAACATAGCAGACTTACAAATAACATTACAAAATCTTAGAATACAACTAACAAAATATGACTTAGAAATAATTTAAGTTGATGTGTTTCTAATAATGAAACCTGTAAAAAAATAATTAAATTCTCTGAATCAACAACTTTAAAACAATAATTGTAATGCTTACTGAAAATCCTGTCAGTAGTGCTGTATACGCACAACTACATCCAGATATGCATATTCACCTGTTCATTTATCGGACATGTTACCGCATTGGGAAAATGGAGTAAAGTTTGTAATTGGGAAAAGGATTAGAAAATAAAAAATAATCAATAACAATAAAAAAACTGCTGTTTGGGATTCAGCTTCTTCAAAAACAGTTCCAATGCTTGTTTTTTGTCATCATCCAATTCATACTGAATATTGGTGTTCCAATATTCTTTTACCGAAAAAACATCGTTATTATAGCTTTCATATTCCGGCAGCAATTGATTCCGATTGCTCAATCCGATTTGCAATGCCGCATTAAAATCATCCAGAAAATCCTGTTCTATAATTTTATTACTCACCCAGACAGCAAACACAAATGGCAATCCTGTGTATTGTTTCCAGGCTTCTGACAAATCATACTCATACGCATATTTTCCAAGATTGGCAATTGCTCTGTCGCCGATGATGACAGCAGCAATATTATTTTTAATGGTATTAGTTTCATAGCCTTCTAACGCAGGCAAAAAAACGACTTCCCTTTTCCAATATTCTTTCATGAGCAACTGAACCAACAATACAGAAGTACGCGACTGATAATCGAGGTAAACGGTATTTATTTCTTCTAATGGAACTTCTGAAAACAGGCAAACTGTTTTTACCACACCATTGGAACCTATGCAGAATGGTGATACTATTTGAGGATTTTTTAATAACGGAATAACAGCCACCGGAACCAATCCAATATCTATTTCATTGGATAATAATTTTTGCGCACACTGTGCCGGTGTTTCCTGTGTAAGCAGTATTTTATTTCTAACGGATGAAAGTTCCAGACCATGTAAAAAAGGTTTGGTGTTAATGTAGGATACAGCTGAAACGGCATATTTAGCGGTGAGTCGTGAGTCGTGAGTCGTGAGCATACTTTATCTGGCTAATTCTAAATGCGTAACATCATTTTCTTTTATCAACTCAAAATTTGCGCCATCAAATTGTAAATGATACAAACATGTATTTTGATGTTCAAATTCATCCATCTGTGAGATGTCTTTTTTCAATAATAAACAAATTAACACCCGTAAAGTTCTGCCATGCGTACAAACCAGAATTGTCTGATGCTGGCTGGCACTTAATTCTTCCACAAACGGAATTAATCTGTCTGACAAATCCTGTGCACTTTCGCCGCCTTCAATTTTAATGGTTAAATTTCCCTGTTTCCATTCGTTGATAATATCGTAATAGGTTTTTTGTAAATCCGGATGGTGCTCCACGCCCTCAAAAATCCCCCAATCAATTTCGTCCAGATTGTCAATAGCAATATGCGGTATTTTTTTCGAGATAAAAGAATCCACCGTTTGCCAGGTTCTTTTTAAAGATGAAGTATAAACCACATCAAAATTAATTTCTTTATGCGCGTCGAAAAACAATTTTGCCTGCCGGATACCTGTATCGTTTAAATCTGAATTGACACCACGTCCCTGCACTACCTGCCGAACATTAAAGTCTGTTTGTCCATGACGAATGATGTAGATTTGCTTTTTTGTAACTGGTGAGTCGTGCGTCATAAAACGGAAATATGATGTTTGAATGCCGAAATTAAAACTAATATCTTGAATT
>JBIKPT010000269.1:0-2609 GCA_044357355.1 Chitinophagales bacterium | reverse complement strand
AAAGTTATCCAATAAAACTCGCTTTGCTTCATTTATATCCACTTCATTTCCTGTCTCATTCTTTATAGAAGTCACACCTTTGTCTGTAAATCCGCAAGGATTGATGTAATTGAAATAATTTAAATCAACATCTACATTTAGCGCAAAGCCGTGCATGGTTATCCAGCGAGATGTTTTCACGCCGAAAGCAGCAATCTTTTTCGGCTGATTATCATTTTTAGAATTGACCCAAACACCTGTTGCATCTGCAATTCGATAACCTTCAATGCCGTAGTTGGCAATCGTCAGTATCATCACTTCTTCCAGCATACGCATGTACACTTTCAAATCAGAAGAAAAGAATTCCAAATCTAAAATCGGATAGCCGGTTAGTTGTCCCGGTCCGTGAAAAGTTACATCACCACCACGGTTGATATGAAATACGTCTATACCTTTTTCCTGTAAAAAATCTTCGGATAACAGAATATTCTGCTGGTTGGCAGCTTTTCCCAACGTGATAACCGGTGTATGCTGGCATAGATACAAAAAATGAGCATCCTTGTTGGAACGCTCCTTCAGTTTATGTTCAATAAGTTCGTTGAATTTTTGCGTTTGGATATCTAAAGCAGCTGCATACTTGATGACACCTAAATCTTGAACTTTAATTTTCTGCATGATAGTCGATGGTCAATGGTCGATAGAGAAATAAACAGTGGACTATGGACTATCGACTTTGGACAATATCAAAATGGATTTTCTGCCAGTTTGCTTTTTAGCTTATTAATGACATTGATTTCTGAAGCATCAACACCTTTTAGATCAGCAAGATAAAATGAAACCCAATCTGTAAGATGAATCAGATACATGCAACGCACCAAGTCAGAGTCTCCTTTTGAATAAATTTCAATGACTTCGCTGGCATATTGGCTAACCACTTCTTTGGTAAATTCCATGCGTTCCTGATTGCGTTCAAAATCTTTATTATTGCGAATAAATACCACTGCAATTTTTTCATTTTTCTCTCTCCAGCCAACCAATTCGTTATGGTTCATTTCAGGCACCACATGATGCCAGCACAACATTTTAGAATTTTCATTGATTTGCTGACGGAAACGAATGGAAACACCTTCAAATTTAGAGTCTGAATAAATCACAGGAATTTTACCGGTTAACTTTGATGCAATTTCTTTAGCCTGTTCCTTTATAGCCTCTTCTTCAGTGTTTAGTAAAACTATGGCATCTTGTAAATATTGTTTAAAACCATTTTCCAATAATCCGAGATGGTGCAAGATATACAACAATTGCACAAACGATTGTCCGAAAGCAGAACGCGGCGGCGCACCACCATCAATTTGTATATAATCTATATCGTTTGTTTCAGCATATTCTTTAACTAAGCCACCGGATGTGATACAAACAATTTGTGCTTCTTTTTTAAATGCCTGCATTAATGCAGATAAAGTTTCTTCTGTATTGCCGGAATATGAGGAAATTACCACCAGGGTATTTTCATTGACAAATGCAGGAATCTGATATTCTTTACTTACAATGATCGGAACGGCAATATCATCACGTAAAACATTTGCCAGAATAGTGCCTCCGATACCGGAACCGCCTAATCCTGAAATCAATATATTTCTAACCGGAAATTTACTTTTTCCAATTTTTGCTGCTTCACCAATTTCAATTGCACGTTTTAGCTGTTCAGGGAAAGCTTGTATTAAATCATCCATTTTCATATCTCAAGTTGTAATTAGAGTGTAAAAAAACAAAAAAAAGAGCATAAATCATAAAAATAGAACACAGATTGAAAAGTTGCAGCTGATTTATAAGATTTCTTTAATCATTATATATTAAAATCAGTGCAAAACTGTTTTATCTGTTAAATCCGTGTTCTATATTTACAACATGCAAAAGACAGCGCAGACAGGTGCAAATGGCGAGCAATTAGCTCAGGATTTTCTGAAATCAAAAGACTATATTATTTTATTTACAAACTGGAGAAATAAACGTTCGGAAATTGATATTATCGCACAAGACGGGAAAGTAATTGTATTTGTAGAAGTAAAAACCAGAACAAATCTGACGTTCGGACACCCGGAAGATTTTGTAGACACAAACAAAAGAAAAAAAATGCAGGAAGCGGCAGCAGCATACATTGTGCTATTTGACTGGCACGGTGAACTTCGTTTTGATATCATCGCCATAGAAAAAAACAATAAGATTACTCATTTTGAAGATGCATTTTATTAAAAATTGACAGCCTAAAACAATCAAATGGAAATTGACAAAAATAAACTTTACAATATTATGTTTATCTTTGCCAATTAATTAATTGTAAACTGCAAATTATATGACAAACGAACAATACAAAACACTTCAAGAAAGAGTACTCTCTTTTAGGAGGTATCTTTGACGTCGATAACAAGATAGAACAAATCAAAGACGACGAGGCAAAAACCTTAGCACCCAACTTCTGGGACGATCAGCTCAAAGCACAAGCGCTGATGAAGGAAATTAAACAGAACAAAAACTGGGTTAGCTTATTTAAAAACATCGAGAAAAAATACGATGACTTAAATATATTGCGCGAATTTCAGGAAATCGGTGAAGCCACTGACGAAGAAATT
>JBIKPT010000268.1:0-2621 GCA_044357355.1 Chitinophagales bacterium | reverse complement strand
ATTCTATCCGAATTGTTCGGGTCTCTTTTAATCAATAACGGATAGCCGAATCCAAAAGAATGATAACCGTGTTCTGCAAATTCCTCTTTTTCCTGATAATCTAAATGATTTAACCGTTTTATGATATTCTGAATGATTTTCTTTTCCTCTGCCGGTTTGGTATTCATTAAGGCAGGTTCTATGGTAACAGAGAATTTGAATTCTTTTTTAGTGAGCAGGCTTTCTAAAAATTTTAAATGTAGACTGGGTTCAATATTTATTAAATCATAAATATCTAAACGTGCAAAATTTCCCGGAAGTGCATTTAAGTGTATGCTTCTGGCATCACCGCTTTTTAACCGAACTAAAAGTTTTTCTATAAAGGAATTAGAAGGCATGATTGAATTTCAGAATTTATATTTACGATTTGCAATTTACGATTTGCAATTTACGATGTACAATTTACGATGTACAATTTGTTTTTTAGCTGTCTGTAATAATAAAAAAGCCTTCGATTTCTCGAAGGCTTTCTATCTGTTGAAAGGATAAGATTAATATCTTTTTTTGTAACCGCTGTCACCGCCACCGCCGTAGCCACCTTTGTTGTAGCCGCCACCGCCGCCGCTGCCACCTTTGTAGCCGCCACCGCCGCCACCTTTGTAGCCACCGCCGCCACCGCCGGATTTTTTGTATTCCGTTTTAGGACGAGCTTCGTTTACTGCTAATGCTCTTCCTTCTAAGTCGAATTCGTTTAAAGCGTCAATCGCTTTTTGTGCTTCATCATCATTAGCCATTTCTACAAACGCATAGCCTTTGCTAACGCCAGTGTCTCTGTCTCTGATTAATTTTAAAGAAGCGATTTCTCCGTACTGTTGGAATAACTCTTGAAGTTGCTCGTCAGTAACTTTTCTTTCAATGTTTGCTACAAAAATGTTCATTTTTTTTATTTATAAAATTAAAAATAGGCTACAAACTTTTTAAAACTCAAATCAAATGAACATTTACAACATTAGACAAGAAAACTTAAAAAGAACTATAGTTATAACAAAAATAACAATAAAATCGGAATTATCAACATTATCCGATTAAATTATTACACCATTTGAGCATGTTTTGCAATACTTCTGCTTTTTCCGGTTCATTGTGACATTCGTGATACAGCCCATTATATTCAACAAAAGTCACATTTTTACCTGCATTAGCAGTAAACTTTTTACTTTCATCAAAAGAGGTAAGCTGGTCAGCAGTGCCATGAAACAATAAGGTTGGTAAGGTAAGTTTGGCTGCATTTTGTACTGCTTCTTGCCCAAATTCTATTAATTCAATACCCATTTTAGAAGAAATACTATCAAAAACCATTGGATCTTTCGAGTATTTATTAACGACTTCTTTGTCTCTTGAAATTGCATTTACATCTAAACCCGATGGCAAAGAAAAACTTGGAATTAGATTTCGCATCAGTCTGCCGGCAGCTAATTTGATTGCCGGCGGCTGAAAAGCGGTATTGAAAAACGGCGAAGAGAGAATGATTCCTGCAACTTTCGGATGTCGTTTTATTGCATAATTTGCAACCACATTGCCACCCATACTATGTCCATAAATTATTTTTGGAAGGCCTGGAAAATTGGAATCTGCTTGTTTAACCAGATTTTCTACATCATTCATAAATTCGTCATAACTCAAAAAGTGCCCTCTTTTTCCACCGGAGCGACCATGGCCGCGATGGTCATAAGCAATTACAGCATAGTTATTATCGGTAAAAAACTGAGCTACATGTTCATATCGCGAACTGTGTTCGCCAAAACCGTGTACTAAGCAAATCACTGCTTTAGCTGGTTTGTCTTCACTTTCCCATTTTTGTCCGAAAATATCCAGACCATCATTCGATTTCCAGCTTAGGATGGTGTTTTTCATATCGTTTTCATTATTTATGTTAGAAAATAAACCTAAATTTAACTTTCTTGAATTCATTTACAAAGTAATAAGATGAAAAAGACAATGATACTGATAATAAAAATGCTTCTGGGTGTTGGATTGCTGTTCGGTTTATATGTAATCGGAGCTATTTTATATGCTCAGCTAACTGATTATAAACCTGCACCTGAAGAAATTGCAGAAGTGCTGGAGCCTGAAGTGAAATTACCGGAATTAAATAAAGACACACTCGTGTTTTATGATTGGAATATTGGTTACTGCGGATTGGGTAAAGAATCAGATTTCTTTTACGATGGCGGTAAAATGGTGCGGCCAATCAAAGAACTTTCAGAAAAGAATTTTAAAGGATTTATAGAGACCATCAGTAAATGGAAAGCAGATGCAGATTTTATTCATCTTCAGGAAATAGACAGAAATTCTAAACGAAGTTATGGCAAAGAACAATTCCAGGAAGCATTCAATACGCTTGGAAATTTTAAAGCAGTCTTTGGTAAAAACTACGATGTGAAGTATGTGCCGATTCCATTTATGGAACCAATGGGAAAAACCCTTGGTGGAATTGGCACATTTTACAAATACCAGGATGCCGGAACGCCGGTTAAATATGCATTTCCGTCAAATTTTTCATGGCCGAAAGGTTTGTTTTTTCTAGACAGATGTTTCGTTAAACATCATTTTAATTTAAGTAACGGCAAGCAGCTTGTCGT
>JBIKPT010000116.1:0-9259 GCA_044357355.1 Chitinophagales bacterium | reverse complement strand
AATCTTTGTATTTGACTCAGGTACAACAACGGCAACACCACCTACTACTTGAGCGTTTCGAATATATTTTAAATCGTTTTGGTTTGCAAGCTCATTCAGATTATTTCTGAATCCCAGTGTAGTATAGCCTGGCAATTGATAATATAAGCCTGAATTAAAATTTATGCTTACCATTGGATGAGGTGAATAAGATGCAGAAAAACGTGGCGAAAACTGGTTAAAAAGATTTGCCATATTTTTATTGTAAGGATTTCCATCTGCACGAACACCTAACGATAAACTTAGTTTATCGTTAAAGTAAGCTTTAGAAACCTGTGCAAAAAAACCATACTTGTGCATGTTCAAATTTCCATTGTAAGATATATTTATTACTGTGTCTCCAACGAAGCGATTAATAGAAGAGGTGTTCGTATAAAGCGCATATTCATAGTTTACACCGTATGTTAATTTGTATCCTTTTAAACGGTAAGTATGTTCAAAACGCAATTTATTTTCAGATTCTGTAGAACTCAAATCATATTGTTTTGGATTGGAAGGATTGTTGTCATAATTTTTAAATATTTTATTACCAAACATACTTCTACTAGCAACAACAATAATATAACTATTCTCCATAAAGTATCGATAACGTGCACCAATTGTGTAATTCCACTGATTTTGCTGAGGTAATTGTCTTAATAAATATCGTTGTTCAGTAGTTTTATCTTGTGCAAGATTAAGTCTCAACTGGTCATAAGCACCAACGCCTAAGAACATTAAATCATGCTTATTGTTGAACTTATGTGTAATTTTAAATTGAGCATCTGAATAAGTAGGTAAAAAAGGTAATTTAAGCGCTTTAAATAAAGCTTGTAAGTAAGAATATCTGCCGTTTACCAGGAATGTAGTTTTTTTCTTTTTAGTGAGCGGTCCTTCTAAAGTTAAACCAGCTTCACTTGCTCCTAATGTGAACGTTAATCCAACTCTGTCTTTACGGCCTTCTCTTTGTGTTAATGCTAATACAGAACTTAATGCATTACCACGTGCAGCCGGAAATGCACCCGTATAAAAATCTGCATTATTAATAAAGTCTACATTTAACAAACCATTGCTGCCACCACTTGCTCCTTGCGTTGCAAAGTGATTGATGGTAGGAATTTCTATGTCATCTAAATAAAATCTATTTTCGTTAGGTGCGCCACCACGTACTAATAAATCATTTCGAAAACCAAAGCCGGATGAAACACCTGGTAAATTTTTAATAGACCTTGAAATATCACGATTACCACCAGGATTTCGTTGTATCTCATTTACACCAATGGAAGTTAATGACAAGGGTGATTCTGCTTTTCGTTCAAACGGAGTTGCTTTAATAACTATTGAATCGAGTGATTGTGAAGATTGTTTCAATGAAAAATCAATACGTTTTGGTTTCGCATTAGTTACTTCAACCTCAAAAATTGTTTGTGTTTCATAACCCAAATAGGAAACTTCGATATTGTATAATCCGGCAGTAAGTCCTTCTATTTTATAATTACCATCGATATCTGTGGTGGCTCCGTTGGTGGTTCCTTTAATTATAATATTCGCACCGATAATAGGTTCATTGTTGATCTCGTCAAATACGCGGCCTTCGATAACACCTGTTTGAGCGAAAATAATAGATGGAAAAAGCAGTAATGCTACAATAAAATTCTTCATAAATAATGTGTAATGGAATTATAACTAAGAAAGCTGCAAATTGTTCAAAAGAAATGAGAAAAAAAGATGTAATTTCTACACAATAATAATTCTTTTTAAACAGAATAAAAGTAATTTCATAAATAAATTCTCAAACATGTACCTGACAATTGTTTTTGGCTGGATATTTTACTTTGCCGTCCATAGTTTTCTGGCTGCTAATAGCGTTAAGCAGTGGTTTAAACAACATATGCCTTTCGTATTCAAATACTATCGCATACTTTATAATATGATTGCAATTGCAGGTCTTTTAATTTTGATGCAGGTAACTTTTTATGACAGCAAACTGCTTATTGCAACAAATACAATATCCAATAGTATTGCAGTGGTTTTATTATTAACCGGCAGCGGCATCCTTGCTGTTTCGTTTTATACGTTTGACAAAATGGAATTTTTAGGACTCCGGAAACCGAAAGAAAACGAACAAAGCAAGTTGGTTATTTCCGGTATCTATAAGTACATGAGACATCCGTTGTACAGTGGCATTTTCTTTTTGGTTTCAGGAGTACTGCTTTTGCATCCGACGGTGGCAATAGCCCTATTTTTTGCCATTTCTGTCTTATATATTGAAATTGGCAGCAGATTGGAAGAGAAAAAATTAACGGAAGAATTTGGACAAGCTTATTCTACGTATGCTGAAAATGTAAAACGTTATTTTCCCTATTTATACTAACCAGACACTGATCAGGTTAATTTCATCACCACCATACCAAAAACATTAGCTGCTGCTTCAGCTCTGTCAGACATATTTGAGATATGTCTGTATACTTCTCTTTTGTAAAACAATGAAGGCAATTTGGTTAAATCAATCGGTGTATCAAATAAATCGCGCAGTGCCTTTCTGTATAAATGTTCCACTTCTTTTTCCAGGCTTTTTACAATTATGGTATGTTCGCCGGCAACTCTTGGATTTTTACTCAGGCGCTCCATGGCTGCGAGTAATTCTTCTGTTTGTTTTCTTACCAGCGTAATCATTTTTCTGATGTATTCATCCGGAACTACTTTAAGAATATGCATTTCTTCTGAAGTAGTCATCGCATAATCCACCATATCATACAATGCATTTGAAATATTGTAAATATCCTCTCTGTCTATTGGTGTAATAAAAGTATTGTGTAAGTCATCAATTAAGACTCTTCGAATTTCTTCAAGTTCCGTGAGACAAGTTTTAAAATGTTCAATTTTAGAAGCATTATCATCGTCCAGTGAATGCTCTAGAAACACAATGACAGAATGAGTTTTTTTTGACTGTTCAATCAGCTGCGTAATAAATTTATCTTCTTTTTCATCTTGTGATCCAAAAATCCCCATAGCTTAAACTTTAGTAATAAAATGAACAATAAAATATAATAATGCTGACAAAATAGCTGTCAATGGAACCGTTAAAACCCATGCCAGAACTATATCTTTTAAAACTGTCCAGCGTACTTTAGAAATCCGGTCGCCGGCACCTGCACCCATTATTGACATACTCACCACCTGAGTGGTACTTACCGGTCCGCCCAGAAATGAGGAAGTCAGAATAACAATGGCAGAAGATAATTGTGAAGTAAAACTATGTATAGGCCTTATTCTGTAGAACTTTCCGCCAAGAGTATGTATAATTCTCCAACCTCCTAAAGCCGTCCCTAATCCTATGGATATTGCACTTATCAAAATCACCCACCAGTGCACCACAAACTCTTTTTGAAATCCGAGTACCACTAATCCCATGGTAATAACACCCATTGTTTTCTGAGCATCGTTGGTGCCATGGCTGAGTGCAAGTGCAATGGCGGTTGGAATTTGCCCGTATTTCAGCGCAGTATCAGCTTTAGGCGATGCATTCTTTAATAATCTTTTAACTAATAACATCATCAGCCATCCGACCGTAAAGCCAATTACCGGTGACATTAGTAATGCGATAATTATTTTCCAGACGCCTGCCATTTTTATGGCATCGACACCGGAACCGGCAATTACCGCACCGATGATTCCACCAATCAGACCGTGCGAAGAGCTGGCGGGAATTCCAAAATACCAGGTAACTATATTCCAGATGCTGGCACTGAGCAGTGCAGCTACCACTACAGCTATCGTAATATGTTGTGAAACTGCCACCTCATCACCAACTGTGTGTGCCACTGCCACACCAAATAAAAACGGTCCAACGAGATTTGCAACAGCTGCTAAAGTCAAAGCAGCTTTACCTGACATTGCCCTTGAGGATATCATCGTGGCGACTACATTTGCACTATCGTGAAATCCGTTGAGAAAATCAAAAGTTAGTGAAATGACAATTAACGTTATTAACCAGATTTCGGGTGTCATATATCTGTGTACTGTGTGTGTATTGAAATACTAATATAACACAATAAATACTAACACAAAAACAAGTGCGCCAATAAATAATTATACAATTCCGTTAAAATGAAGCTTTTAATCTCTTCTTTCGATATTAATATGCGTTTTACTGGCAATTCGAATAGGAATATTTTCTACGCGACAGTTGGTTTTTTCCAGACCAAAATCCACTTCCGTTGGCAAACTCAGTGATTTAATCATATTGTAAGATTTAATCAGGAATTGTTCGGAAGGATTTAGCTGATTGTCTATAGATACTATGGAATTCAAGACCACATATTTAAAGTCGGCCGGATAACCATGTTTTCTTAAAGAGCTGTAATGGCTTAATAAATCTATTTCGCCACGCTGTTCCATATCTTCCACAATTTTGGTAAACATGACATGTACTTTATGATCCACCTTGAATCCAAATTTTAAACGAATGAAAAAAGCTTTCTGAGGGATAATGGTTTCAACAGAATATTCTGCTCCGTAAGGATCACTGGTAATGTCTACATGCACAAACCAATACGTATCTGCACGTTTCGGTTTCTTTCTGAAAATGGAATAGATAATATTGGAGTCGATGTGTTTTTTATCATTGGCATTGCACATGAACACCAAATTGGTGGCTTCTTTTGGGATGGTCGTATCATTTTGCAAATCCTGTAAATCATCCAGATAATCTTTGATTTCAACGAATTCGATATGTTTTTTGCGCAATTTTTTTCCAAGATAAAAAACATACATAGTGAGGAAAATAAAGCTTGCTATCAACAATGCAAACCATCCGCCATGTGTGAACTTACTTAAGTTGGCAGACAGGAATGTAAATTCAATCCAAAGGAAGAAAATTAAAAAGGCGAAAATAAATGCCTTTGGTTTTCTTTTCACTGTAAAGTAGTAGGTTAGTAAACTGGTCGTCATCAGCATATCAATAGTTATAGCCAAGCCATATGCTGCTTCCATCTTAGCAGATTCTCTGAATATCAATACCACAACGGTACAACCAGAAAATAAAAACCAATTGATAAAAGGAATATAAATCTGACCCTGAACTACCGTTGGATAAATAATTTTTTGATTTGGCCACAACTTCAGTTTCATCGCTTCATTAACCAAGGTAAAACATCCTGAAATTAATGCCTGTGACGCTATCACCGTGGCAGATGTTGCTATACCAATTCCGATATACAAAAACCATTTTGGCATTAGAGAATAAAAAGGTGAAACAGTATGCCAGTCTAATCCTTTATTTGCAAGAATAAATGCTGCCTGACCGGAATAGCTCAGCAATAAACAAATCTTAACAAAACCCCAGCTCACACGGATATTGTGTTTTCCGCAATGACCTAAATCAGAATAAAGTGCCTCTCCACCTGTAGTACATAAAAACACTGCACCTAAAAACCAAAATCCACCAGGATAATGAAGGACAAGATTAAAAGCATACATTGGATTTAGTGCTTTGAATACTGCAGGATTTTGAATTACATGACTTGCGCCTAAAATACCAATCATGGAGAACCAAACTAACATAATTGGTCCAAATGCAACACCGACTTTATTGGTACCAAATTGCTGTACCAGAAATAATCCAAATAAAATTGCAATTACAATTGGAACCGTTTCTAAATTAGGATACATAATCGTCAACCCTTCAATAGCAGAAGAAATGGAAATCGGTGGTGTTATAAATCCATCAGCAATTAGTGTGGCACATCCAATTAATGCAGGAATAATAGTCCATTTTGCTTTGTATCTTCTTACTAATGCATACAAGGCAAATATTCCACCTTCACCGTTATTATCAGCATTTAAAGCAAGTATTACATATTTTAATGTTGTAACACACGTCAATGTCCAAAAAATACAGGATAACCCACCCAATACTAAATCTTCTGAAATAGCATGATTTCCTTCCATAGCCATCGTCATAATGGCACGCAACACATAAATCGGTGAAGTACCGATATCACCAAAAATGATACCCAATGAAATCAAAACACCTGCTGCTGAAAGTTTGTGTAAACCGTGATCTTGTTTTTCTGCCATTATTTTATTTTTACTGCCTGCAAATAAGAAACCTAAAAATATTCCGAAAAAAATCGGAAGCAAATTTAACCTAATTTGTGTTTGTTTATCATTAAATTAACGAATAAAAGTTAACAGCACATGACGATTGAAAAGCTGCTTTGTGCATATCTGCTTTTAATTAACCTACTGACATTCATTGCATTTGGAACAGATAAGCTAAAAGCCAAAATACAAATAAGTCGAATTTCTGAAAAAGCACTCCTATTATTTTCTTTAGCAGGTGGAATTTTGGGTGGCTGGCTGGCTATTTTTATATTCAGGCACAAAATTAAAGATGTCTCATTTTTATCTAAGATGATTTTCGTGACGTTAAGTTGGTTAATCGGAATTATCGTATTTTTACCCTAAATCCTTAAAGGGACTTTAAAAACAAAAAGATGAGTGAAAGCAAAATAAAATGTCCGAATTGCGGTACACAGATTGACATTGATGAAGTATTAAATCATCAGGCAGAAGAGCGTATTAATGAAAAAATGAAGCTGAAGGAAAATGAATTACTGGCAAAAGAAAAAGAATTTGAAGAAAAAAGAATTCGTGCGCAGGAAGAATACAAATTAAAACTGGAAGCAGACCGGCAAAGAATTGCAAAAGAAGAAACAGAAAAAGCCAATCAAAAAGCGAAAGAAGAATTCGAGTTAAGTATCAAAAAACTGGAAGAAGAGAATGCGGCCCGCAAAGAAGAAAATCAGGCATTAAAAAATCAGCGTTTAGAATTATTAAAAAAAGAAGAACTCTTAGAAGAAGACAGAAAGAACTTTGAACTTAAATTGCAGGAACAGAAAAAAGCGGTTAAAGAAGAGCTGGAATTAAAAATAAAACAAGAGAAAGATTCCGAAATTGAACTCATCAAAAAAGAATATAAAATTCGCGAAGAGCAACAAGCCAAATTAATTGATGAGATGAAACGCAAAGCGGAACAAGGTTCTATGCAATTGCAAGGTGAAATTTTAGAACATGCTTTAGAAAGTTTATTAAAAGAAGCGTTTCCGTTTGATTTAATTGAAGAAGTAGGCAAAGGTGTTCGTGGTGCGGATTGCATACAAACGGTGCGCAATAATTTCGGACAGCCGTGCGGAAAAATTATTTACGAAAGTAAACGCACACAAGCGTTTTCTAACGAATGGATTGAAAAACTGAAAACAGATATGCGTGCGCAGAATGCAGACATTGCTATTATTGTGACGCAAACCATGCCGAAAGACATGGATTTATTTGGCGAGAAAAACGGCATCTGGATTTGCACGTATCAGGAAGTTCGTGCACTGGCGCATGTCTTGCGCAGTTCCATTTTAAAAGTGTTTGCCGTTTCCAAATCGCAGGAAAACAAAGGTGATAAGATGCACTTACTGTATGACTATTTAACCAGCAATGAATTTGGTGAACAATGGAAAGCCGTGCGCGAAGGCTTCTTAGCGATGCGCCATTCTATTGATACAGAACGCATGCAAATGGAAAAACTCTGGAAAGCACGCGAGAAACAATTAGACAAAATTTTGCTGAATGCATCGCATATTTCCGGTTCTGTTGAAGGCATTGCCGGAACAGAGAATATTGATATTAAATTGATTGAGGATTAAGCTTCTCGTTGTTTAAATAAACTCACCAAATGCTTTTGGCCTCGATCCTTGCCATGTTTTATTGACAACCACATGCATCGAAATATCTGCAACCATTTTTGCTAGTAAGAAAATAAAGAAGACGACGTGTAAATTTATATTCTCTGTATTAAACCAAATAAAGAAAAACCCGCCTAGTATAAAAAAATGCATGGGAAACACCCGAAGATAGGGAACCTTAAATAGTTCGTCTAAGAATTTAGCATCTTTGCATTTTTCAATATCAGATATATAATGCGATTGTGTGGAAATGAATGTATTGACAGCCATAAACAGGATGCCTGCCAGAAAAAAATCCAGCACAAAGGTTCCTGGAAACATCAAAAACGTCATCACTGTAAGAAAAATAGCATAGACAAAATGGAATAGACCGAAGTGCATAGCAAAAAATGTCTTGATTTTAAAATCCGTAACATCAATCGGTTTATCATTGATGGTCATGCTTAAACCGGCACGTTTTATCATCGCGGCATTTTCCTGCTGACTCAGATTATTTTCCAGATTTTTGAACCGCAGGAAATATTGAATACCAATAAAAATATTTTGAAAATAAAACAACCAGATCAGCGTGGAGATTCTCAATACTTCTCTTTCGTAGAAGATAATCAATAATCCGTTCCAGAACACGAGTGCGGCTAATTCCGGATCCGATAATATATTTTTTATTTTTTGTCTTGTGTTCACTTATATAAATGTAGTAAATAAATCAGAATTTAAAAAGCACAAATAACCTTCCGAAATTTTTGCTGTCTTTTTCTATGCGATGGTATTGTTGTTTAATATGCTTTTATTCTAAGAATCTTAGTACTGATTTCTTTAAATGACTACTTCCTTTTCCGGGAATGATTCCTACTAACTTAGTACCTGTAGAAACGGCTTCATCTATGGCATTATTTAATGCAGCATCGATTTTGGTGCCGTTATTAAAAAAATCGTGTAAGTCAACTACTATTTTTGCCATAAGCCAATTAGAGAATTGTAGAATTGTAGAATTGTAGGATTGTAGAATATTCATTAATTCTACAATTCTATTATTCAATAATTATTTCAAACCGCCAATCATATCTTCCGGTTTTACCCATTCGTCGAATTGTTTGGCTGTAACGTAACCTAATTTAACAGCGGTATCTTTCAGCGTTGCATTATTTTTATGTGCCGTTTGCGCAATTTCTGCCGCTTTGTAGTAACCGATTTTTGTATTCAGGGCAGTTACCAGCATTAAACTGTTATCCAGATTCTTTTTGATATTATCAGTCAACGGTGTAATTCCGGTGGCACATCTGTCATTAAAAGAAACGCACACATCACCTATCAATCTTGCGCTGTGTAAAAAATTATAAATCATCATTGGTTTAAATACATTCAGCTCAAAATGACCATTGCTGCCGCCGATGTTAATGGAAACATCATTTCCTAATACTTGAGCTGCCACCATTGTCATCGCTTCACATTGCGTAGGATTTACTTTTCCAGGCATGATGGAAGAACCAGGTTCATTATCT
>JBIKPT010000267.1:0-2661 GCA_044357355.1 Chitinophagales bacterium | reverse complement strand
TTTCATGATTGCTTTGCGCACATGCCATTGTTGAGTGAACAATTTTTTGTAGATTATTTACAGGAAATTTCTAAAATTGCATTAAAGCACATTGATGATGCATTAGCGATTGAATTGATTGGTCGTGTGTATTGGTTTACCGTAGAATTTGGTTTGATACAACAGGAAAACGGCATTCGTATTTATGGTGCAGGTATTTTATCTTCGAGTGGTGAAAGTATTTTTAGCGTTGGTGACAAAGCAAATCGTTTACCATTTAATGTGAAAGATATGATGGAAAAACATTACTATAAAGATCATTTTCAGGATAGATATTATGTCATTAATGCTTACAAAGATTTGTTTGATGCCATTCCTGAAATTGAAAGATTACTGGAACATGCTTTAGCCATCATTCCGCACGAAAAAAATATTTATGCCACACCGCTGGATATAAATCTGTGAAATGAAGAAAACTACTTTAAAACAGATAAAATCAAGCATACGAAAAAAGCAAATTGCAGATGGCTTTTTTGATGGAAGATTTGCGCCCAAAATACAACCCAATAAAAAGAAAGTGCAGAATAAAAAACAATGTCGTTTAAAAATCATATTAAACGATTAAACTTTCTAAATACTAATTACTCCGTACTAAATACTATTTAATGAAAACAATCATACCAAAAGAAACAGGCTTAAAAGAAATATCCAACTTTTTTACATCTGCAATTGTACCGCGACCAATTGCATTTGTAAGTACTGTTGATGAAAACGGTACCCCAAATTTAAGTCCGTTTTCTTTCTTTAATGTCTTCAGTTCCAATCCGCCGATTCTGGTTTTTTCGCCTGCAAAAAGCGCATTGACCGGAAAACAAAAAGATACCTATTACAATGTAAAAGCAAATGGAGAATGCGTGATTCATATTGCAAACTACGCGATGGTGGAACAATTGTCAGTTACCAGTGGTGCATATCCAACCGGTGTAAATGAGTTTGTAAAAGGCGGTTTTACAGAAGAAAAATCTACGATGGTAAAACCACCACGCATCAGGGAAGCACCGATTGCATTTGAGTGTAAAGTGAAACAGATCATAGAATTGGGCGATACCGGCGGTTCTGGCAATCTGGTAATTTGTGAAATTGTATTGATACATGTAGATGAAAATTTACTGGATGCAAATGGCAATGTGATAGCTGAAAAATTAGATCCGATTGCAAGATTAGGATATAATAACTATGTGCGTTTTACCAAAGAAGATATTTTTGAAACGCCAAAACCATTAAAGGCATTTGGTGTTGGTGTGGATGCCATACCGGAATGGATAAAAGAAGAAGGCATTTTAGATGGCAATGAATTAGGCAAATTAGCCAGCATTGCGGAAATACCTAACAAAGAAGACATCCAAAACGACAGCGAATTAGTAGAATTAATTTCCGATTACAAAGACCAAAGCATTAATGAACTAAAAAGATTGCTTTCAGAAAATAAGATAAGAGAAGCGTGGTTAGTGTTATTGAATCTTGGATAATTATTTCAGCACAACTCTTATCTGCCACGCGCCAAAACCTACGCACCAGATATTGATAAATGCATTCATAATGCCATCGGCAAGTCCAACGCTATACATGCCATTAATGATATTAAAACTGAAATCACACAAACCTAAGAATATCATGGCACCGGCAGCAACAAGCGTATAGTTTTTCCATTTAATGTTATTTCTGTTGAAATATGCACAAAATAAAGTGATACAAATAAATGTATCCGGCAATGGAAAACTATGTTCAAATTGGGTATAATAAGATGGATAATTCGGATTCTCAAAACCAATCGCAAAAAAGGCTGTCCAGAATAGAATTAATCCTATCGCTGTTAGTAGTTGTAAGGCATATGTTGTTTTGTATTTCATTTATTTCTTCTGAACTTTCTTGATACTCAAATTCATTATCCAATCAATTAAACCCGGAAAAAATCTTTTTAAGATCAATGACATCTTTCCATCAAACCCGGGAATAATCATTTTTTTTTGTTGCTGAATGCCTTTTAAAACTGCGGCTGCCACAAATTCCGGTTGAAGTAATTTTGCATTGCCGGCTATAGCTTTTGTTTCCGCCGGTTTTGTTGCATTCTCTGCTTCCAATCCCGGCGTATCTGTATCCGGCGGACACAACACTGAAACTGAAATGTTGTAACGAGCCATCTCTTGTCGTAATGCATCAGAGAATCCTAAAATGCCAAATTTAGTCATGCAATAATCGGTATAACCGAAAACGCCAATAAAACCTGCTACAGAAGAAGTATTCATGATGTAACCACCTTTCGCTTTCATATGCGGAACCATCGCATGCACAGAATTCCAGGTGGAATATAAATTCGTCTTAATCAGTTTGTCGAAATTTTCAAATGTAATATTTTCAAAATAATCCGGTTGCGCAATACCAACACAATTGATGAGTATATCAGGCACTCCATTTTCCTGAATCGCTCTGTCAAATACCTTTTTTACTTCATGCTCAACAGAAGTATCTACTTCATAAAATGTATGTTCTGTTGATGCATTTTTTTGTACAGATTTTATTTCCTGCAGTGCAACTTCCATCTTGGAAATTGTTCTCGCAAAAATAACTACATGACTTCCTTCTTTTGCCAGCGCTTTGGCAACAGCCAGTCCGATTCCTGTG
>JBIKPT010000266.1:0-2708 GCA_044357355.1 Chitinophagales bacterium | reverse complement strand
ATATTGATAAATTATTTCATTATTTTATTCTTCAATTCACCAAATCCAATTTGTTTATCATCTTTTTTGCATATTGCACTTAGTATAGTAGTATCGCCATCCTGCAAAAAGGTTCGCTGCTCATCACCAATATTTATTGACTCTTTGCCGTTCCACGTGAGTTCCAGTAAACTTCCAAAGCTTGTTTTTTCTTTTCCTGAAATGGTTCCGGTGCCTAATAAATCACCAATTTGCAAATTGCAACCATTTACCGTGTGATGTGCTATCTGCTGTTCCATGGTCCAGTATAAAAATTTGGAATTGGTCACCGCAACAGTAGCCTTATTGTGATTAGCCGTTTCAATATCAAATGAAATTTCTATATCGAAATTTAATCTTTTTTCTTCCTGCAGATATGGTAATACTTGTTGAGTTTGTAATGGTGCATCCGTAGTGAAATGTTGTAATGCTTCCATGGTTACAATCCATGGTGAAATAGCGGTGGCAAAATTTTTACCTAAGAATGGACCAAGTGGCTGATATTCCCAGCGCTGAATATCGCGTGCAGAGAAGTCATTTAACAAAACAGCACCAAACACATGTTCGTTTGTATGTTTGATGTCTATTGGTTCGCCTAATTGATTTGCTTTTCCGATAATAAAGCCTAGTTCAATTTCTATGTCTAAGGTTTGACAAGCTGAATAAATCACCTCTTCTCCTTTGAGCACTTGTCCGCATGGTCTTTTAATAGGTGTATTGGTTGTTATGATGGATGAACTTCTTCCGTGATAAGCAATCGGCATGTGCTTCCAGTTTGGCAATAATGGATCCATCGTCGGTCTGAACATTTTTCCAACATTTCCGGCATGTTCTTCTGATGAATAAAAATCGGTGTAGTCGCCAATTTTTACCGGCAAATACATGGTGGCTTCGCTTTGCTGATATAAGAAGTGCGAGTGATTATTCTTGAAAAAGTCAGAATCTTTTGTGATCAATTCCTGAATTACTTTTCTAACATACATCCAAACATCTTTTCCTAATGCAATAAAATCATTTAATGCATCATGATTAAAGACATTTGACACAATTTTATCTTCAAAGAAACTTAATTCATACAAGATTGATAAGTCTATAATCTGATTGCCAATGGCAATGCCTGCGCGTTTGTGTTTTGATGGTGTAGAGAAAATTCCATACGGTAAATTGTGTATGGAAAAATGCGAAGTTGGTTCTATTTGTATATTCATAAATTTTTATTTTTTAGTTCCTGAAACAAGTTCAGTATGACAGTCGAGCTTGCACTTCCTCATGCTGAACTTGTTTCAGCATCTGATCCTATTTTAAATTCTCTTTGATTTTTCTAGTAATTCTTTCTATATGTGCGATATCTTTTTCCGTTAAATTATTCCAGCCTTTCTTTCTGAATTCCACTACCACAGGTAATAATTTCTGAATCAAGGCTTTTCCCTTTTTAATTAGTGAAATATTGAATTTACGTCTGTCTTCCTTGCATTCTTCTCGTGCAATTAATTCTTTTTTCACCAGCAATTCGATGATGCGTGTGATGGTGGGTGCATCTTTGGCGCAATGCTCACATAAATCCACCTGATTTTGTGTACTATGCTGATGTAATTCCAGCAAAACCACCCATTGGTCTACGGTGATGTCTGCACCGATTTCATTGAACTTGCGTTGCAGCTCGAGCTTGATCTTTTTTGCAGTTGATTCTAATAAAAATCCGTAGTTAAGGTTCATGAAAAAAGTAATAAGTTGTAAGTATTAAGTAATAAGATTTATAACATTTTCAAATTAAAGTGTGCCACGTTTTTCCTGTTCTCTTTCAATAGATTCAAATAATGCTTTAAAATTTCCTGCTCCAAATCCTTTCGCACCCATTCGTTGTATGATTTCAAAAAACAAAGTAGGTCGGTCTTCTACTGGTTTTGTAAAAATTTGCAACAAATAACCGTCTTCATCAGCATCTACCAGTATTGCGAGTTTTTCTAATACAGCAATATCTTCTTTCATGATGCTCATATGTTCGCCTAAACGTGCAGGAATTTCTTCGTAATAAGCGTGTGGTGGTGCACTTAAAAATTCCACACCACGTGTGCGCAATTGTGTAACCGTTGAAATGATATCATCTGTAGCTACTGCAATATGTTGCACCCCTGCGCCTTCATAAAAATCAAGGTATTCTTCTATTTGCGATTTCTTTTTACCTTCTGCAGGTTCGTTAATTGGAAATTTAATTCTGCCATTTCCGTTGCTCATTACTTTACTCATGAGCGCAGAATATTCGGTATGGATTTGTTTGTCATCAAAGGATAAGAAGTTGACGAAACCCATTACGTCTTCGTACCACTTTACCCAAGTATTCATTTCGTTCCAGCCTACATTTCCGACCATGTGGTCGATAAATTTTAAGCCAACTGATGTTGGATTGTAATCGGATTTCCATTCCTGATAACCAGGCAAAAATGTGCCGTTGTAATTTTTACGTTCCACAAAAACATGCACGGTTTCGCCGTAGGTGTAAATACCTGATCGCACCACTTCGCCGTGTTCGTCTTTTTCTACGGTAGGCTGCATGAATGGTTTGGCTCCACGTTTAGTCGTTTCTTCAAATGATTTAGTGGCATCATCTACCCAAAGTGCAATTACTTTAACACCATCACCGTGTTTGGCTAAATGTGTATTTAAAGGTGAATCTGAAGTTAATGGTGTGG
>JBIKPT010000115.1:0-9477 GCA_044357355.1 Chitinophagales bacterium | reverse complement strand
AACACAATAAAGATGTTGTCAGGCCGTGCCATTACATTCAACGTGCACCAGATCATCAGCCAGAAATAACGGTGTTTCCAGAACGAACGGACTGCAAACAACCAAAGCATACCCTGAAACAATATTTCATCACCTAAGGTGCCGGCCCAGATTTGCGTGCTCATAAACAACAAGCCAACAAGCAACAAATTGACACTCCAGAATCTGGTGTCAATAATTCGCTGTAACAGATAAACCGACATCAGCATACTGAAAGCCGACACGGCAAAAGCAGCTTTGAGTGTGGTAAATTTGAATAAGTGAATTAACAGCCAAAGTGATAAAACGTATAAGAAATTAGAACTGTCATCAAAACGTATAGTGCTGTTGCTGTCAAAACACCAGATTTTTAACTGCTCAAAATTTTCAGCATAAATAAAATTAGCAACCGAACAAACGGACGGATGCGTATATACAGGTAAAAGTTTGAAGAAAAACCAACACAGAGGAATACTGAGCAATATGGCAAATTGAAGTCTTTTCATCTGATTAAGTTTATATTTAAACAGTGCATTCCTATTATTTGGAAGGAA
This sequence comes from Chitinophagales bacterium, assembly GCA_044357355.1. Taxonomy (GTDB): domain Bacteria; phylum Bacteroidota; class Bacteroidia; order Chitinophagales; family JADIYW01; genus JADJSS01. Next base: position 8,905 of record JBIKPT010000115.1, on the reverse strand, counting down.
TTCGCTTAGAATTCATCATTAATTTGATTATTGAAAATAGTTTGCTCATTTATTATATTTTACAAATAAACCTTAAAAATACAGTTCTTTGAATCAAAATATTTTCTAAATTTAGCAAAAATAAAAATATGAGCTTAGATAAACAGTTTGAACAGGCGCAAGCAGACACAAAAACCTTAACAAAACGTCCAAGCGACACTCAGTTACTGGATTTGTATGCATTCTTTAAGCAGGGCACAGAAGGCGATAACGACACTAAAAAGCCAGGAATGTTTGACATTAAAGGACAATTTAAGTGGAATGCCTGGAAAGATAAAGAAGGTATAAGTAAAGACGATGCCAAACAGAAATACGTGGATTTGGTCAATGGCTTATTAGAAACGCATAAATAAACTTACTATTTTATATTTTTCAACCGATGTTATTGCTGTTGTAATGACATCGGTTTTTATTTAGAAGCAATCTAAATAAATTATGTGCAAAAAAATAACCTAACTCAAAACAAATTTCAGCCTTAAACTGTTAATTTTGCGTCGGTTTTTTGAAATCAATATATTATGGCAAAAGAAAATTTTTTAACATCATCCATCGGCAAGAAATTAATTGTCGGTCTTACAGGCTTATTTCTAATCTCCTTTTTGGTAGTCCATGTCGGAATTAATTCCGCTATTCTGCTAAATGATAATGGTGAAACGTTTAATTCAGCCGCACATTTCATGTCGCATAACTGGGTGATTCGTGTCATGGAAATAGGATTACTGCTTGGCATTCTTATCCATATTGGCACTACACTTAAATTGTATTTTGAAAATAAAGCAAAAAGACCTGTAGGATATGCTGTAGTTGACGGCAAAGCAAATTCGAAATGGTACAGCCGTTCTATGACGCTGTTGGGTACATTGTTATTAATCTTTTTGGTTATCCATATGGCAGATTTCTGGTTACACACCAAGAAAGCATTGTATATCACACATGAAGAAGAAAATCCATATCTGCAAGTAAAAGCAGCGATGCAAAATCCGTTGTTACTGGTCATTTATATTGCAGGTTTTTTCTCCTTAGGATTTCACTTATTGCACGGTTTTCCAAGTGCTTTTCAAACATTAGGGTTGAATCATAAAAAATATACACCGATTATTAAAGCTGTTGGAACTGCCTTTTCAATTGTTGTTCCGGCATTATTTGCAGTAATAGCGCTGGCTTTATTTTTTGATTTGGTTTAATAAAAATTAATTCACATTTCCGGAGATCGGAATTCAAATTTATACAACAATATGGCTCTTAATTCAAAAATACCCGCAGGCGACTTAGAGAAAAAATGGGAAGATTACAAAGGTCACGTAAAACTGGTGAATCCGGCAAACAAACGTAATCTCGAAATTATTATAGTCGGAACCGGATTAGCCGGAGCTTCTGCAGCAGCTTCTTTAGGTGAGTTAGGTTATAAAGTGAAAGTATTTTGTTTTCAGGATTCTCCGAGAAGAGCGCACTCTATCGCAGCTCAAGGCGGTATCAATGCGGCAAAAAATTATCAAAATGACGGTGACTCTGTCTTCCGTTTATTTTATGATACCATTAAAGGCGGTGATTACCGTGCACGCGAAGCAAACGTTCATCGTTTAGCAGAAGTGTCAGCCAATATCATCGACCAGTGTGTGGCACAAGGTGTTCCTTTCGCTCGTGAGTATGGCGGCTTATTGAGTAACCGTTCTTTCGGTGGTACACAGGTTCAACGTACATTTTATGCGGCAGGACAAACAGGTCAGCAATTATTATTAGGTGCATATTCTGCACTAGAAAGACAAGTAGCATTAGGAAACGTAAAGCAATATACAAGACATGAAATGCTGGATATCGTAAAGATAGATGGCAAAGCACGTGGTATTATTGCCCGTGATTTAGTGAGCGGAAAACTGGAAAGACATTTTGGTCATGCTGTATTATTGTGTACTGGCGGATATGGTAACGTATTTTATTTGTCTACCAATGCAATGGGTTCTAATGTAACGGCAGCCTGGAAAGCACACAAACAAGGAGCTTTTTTTGCAAATCCTTGTTTTACCCAAATACATCCAACCTGTATTCCTGTTTCCGGCGATCATCAGTCAAAGCTGACCTTGATGTCAGAATCTTTAAGAAATGACGGAAGAATCTGGGTGCCTAAAAAACAAGGTGATAACAGAAAAGCAACAGATATTCCGGAAGAAGAAAGAGACTATTATCTGGAAAGAAGATATCCTGCTTTCGGAAATTTAGTGCCGCGTGACGTAGCTTCTCGTGCAGCCAAAGAACGTTGTGATGCAGGATACGGTGTGGGTGCTTCAAAAATGGCAGTATACCTGGATTATGCTGCAGCAATTGAACGGTATGGTAAAATTGAAATAGGTAAACAAGGCCTAAGCAATGCATCTCAGGAAGAGATTATCAAATTAGGTAAAGAAGTTGTTAAAGAAAAATACGGCAATTTGTTTGATATGTATGCTAAAATCACCGGCGAAAATCCTTATGAAACACCTATGAGAATTTATCCTGCTGTACATTATACCATGGGTGGTCTTTGGGTAGATTATGAATTGAAAACAACTATTGACGGCTTGTATTGCCTTGGTGAAGCTAATTTCTCTGATCATGGTGCCAACCGTTTAGGAGCATCGGCTTTAATGCAAGGTTTGGCAGACGGTTACTTTGTTATACCATACACATTAGGTAATTATTTAGCAGATGACATCAGAACAAAATCAATTCCTACAGACCACGAAGCATTTGAACAAGCAGAAGCAGAAGTAAAAGCGCGTATAGAAAAACTTATGAGTATAAAAGGAACTAAATCTGTAGAAAGTTTCCATAAACGTTTGGGTAAAATTATTTGGGATAAGTGCGGTATGGCACGCAATGCAGAAGGTTTAACTCAGGCAATTGCAGAAGTGCAGGCATTAAAAAAAGAATTCTGGAGCGATGTTAAAATTCCTGGTGGCATTAATGAATTCAATTCGGAATTAGACAAAGCAGGAAGAGTAGCTGACTTTATCGAATTAGGCGAGTTGATGTGTAAAGATGCGTTGGACAGAAACGAAAGTTGTGGAGGGCACTTCCGTGAAGAATCTCAAACAGAAGAAGGTGAAGCGTTGCGTGATGATGAAAACTATAAATACGTAGCAGCATGGGAATTTGTCGGTGAAAGCGACTGGAAACTGAACAAAGAAGAATTGATTTACGAAAACATCAAAATCGCAGCACGTTCTTATAAATAATTTTCCATTGTCATTTCGAACACAGTGAGAAATCTTTTGAAATAAAGTAATAACATTAGAATTTAAAAACATGGAACATACAACAATAAATCTTACACTGAAAGTATGGCGTCAAAAAAACGCAGCAGATAAAGGCAGCTTTCAAACATATAACGTAAAAGGGATTTCTACTGAAATGTCTTTTCTGGAAATGTTTGATGTGTTGAACGAACAGCTGATTGCAGAAGGAAAAGACGAGCCTATCGCATTCGATCACGATTGCCGTGAAGGTATTTGCGGTATGTGTTCTATGTATATTAATGGTCGTCCGCACGGACCTTGGCATGGCACTACTACCTGTCAGTTGCACATGCGTGCTTTCAAAGATGGCGAAACAGTAGTAGTAGAACCCTGGAGAGCAAGAGCGTTTCCGGTAATCAGAGATTTAGTAGTTGACAGAACAGCATTTGATAGAATCATTCAGGCTGGTGGATACATTTCAGTAAATACAGGAAATGCAGTAGACGCCAATGCAATTCCAATCAATAAAAAAGATGCAGATAATGCGTTTGCAGCAGCATCTTGTATTGGTTGCGGTGCTTGTGTAGCAGCCTGCAAAAATTCATCTGCTATGTTGTTTGTTTCTGCAAAAGTTTCTCAGCTGGCATTGTTGCCGCAAGGCGCACCGGAAAGACAGACTCGTGTGCTCGATATGGTGGCGCAAATGGATAAAGAAGGATTCGGCAGCTGCACCAACACAGGAGCTTGCGAAGCAGAATGTCCGAAAGAAATATCCTTGGAAAATATTGCAAGACTGAACCGCGAATTTACAGCAGCGAGTTTAGTATCTGAAGAATAATAGCATTCGGCATAGCCTGGAAATATAATTATTGAACCTGCCAGTTTTGACAGGTTTTTTTATTTCGGTTTTAAGAATTCTTTAATCCATTAATCTGACAAATCCTGAGTCAGACTCAGAACATAAACAAAATGACTGTAAAATCATTATACTTGCAATCAATTACATATATTTTATGCAATACCATACATTTCCCGATACCGATATACAAGTGAGCAAAATTTGTTTAGGCACCATGACCTGGGGCGAGCAAAACACGGAAGCTGAAGGACACGAACAGCTGGATTATGCCACCAATGAACGAGGAATTAATTTCATCGATACCGCAGAAATGTATTCAGTACCGGCAAAAGCAGAAACACAAGGTTCTACCGAAAGCATCATCGGAACCTGGTTGAAAAAAAGACAAAAACGAGATGATTTAATGATCGCATCTAAAGTGGCTGGTCCGAGCGCCGGCTTGCCACATATAGGAACCGGGCCAAAATTTAACCGTGAAAATATTACCAAAGCACTTCACAGTAGTTTGCAACGTTTACAAACAGACTACATCGATTTATACCAATTACACTGGCCGGAAAGACCTACGAATTATTTTGGTGCGTTGGGATATAAACATACATCAGATGATGCAGTAACGGACTTTCAGGAAACTTTACAAATTCTGAGCGATTTTATTCAGCAAGGTAAAATAAGATTTATAGGTATTTCCAATGAAACACCTTGGGGCACAATGGAATATTTAAGGGTAGCCGAGAAATATCAACTTCCAAAAATCAGTACCATACAGAATCCATATAATTTGGTGAATAGAACCTACGAAGTTGGTCTGGCAGAAATTGGTATTCGTGAAAACGTTGGATTGCTGGCGTATTCACCGTTGGCTGGTGGTTTGCTGAGTGATAAATACCTGCAAGGGCAGCGACCAACCGGTGCAAGGTTTACCTTATGGCCAAATTATTTTACGCGCTATGCACATCCGAACACCATGAAAGCCATAGAAAAATATGCAGTCTTGGCAGAAGAACATGGATTAACCTTGCCGCAAATGGCATTGGCTTATATCAATACACGTAATTTCCTGACGGCAAATATTATTGGAGCCACCACTATGCAGCAGCTCAAAGAAAATATTGACAGCATAGATGTCGTATTATCGGATGAGGTATTAAAAGAGATTGAGAAAATACATTTAGAGTTTCCTAATCCTGCACCATAACTATATTAAATACAAATTTCAATATAGCAAATCCAACTGTTTTGTTTCTGTGTAAAAAAAAAGAGTTGATTTCTCAACTCCAAAAGCTAACAATATGAAAATAATTCTAGTTCTGCTAAAATGATAATATTATTTTTCTACAGACATTGGTAAACCAACTAAATTAGCAAATAATTCTTCCTGATTGAATTGTGCTACATTGAATTTTTTGTTTTCAGTAGCGAAGGCATACTCATATTCTCCGGCGCTGTAGAAAGCAAAGTTTACAGAAAGGTTATTGTCATATACCTTTCTGCTTTGCGATGTAATCAGCTCGATCGTATTTTTTCCGTCAGTGTATACTTCATACACTTGTCTGTCCATTACTCTTTTTGCTGAGAAATAGAAACCCAAATTTTTCATTTCGCTTAGGTGTTTTTTTACCTGCTCTAAATTTTGAGTTTGAAAAGAGATGCGATTGTTCCAGGCTGCATCTTGAGCATACACAAAGTCTACCCATTGAAGAGCAGTAGTGTTGCTGTTACCTGATTGATAAGTGTACTGTGTTTTGCCGCTTCCCATTTCCTCTTCATCATAAGGCTGGATATTTAAAGCAGTTAATCGGGATTCAACGGTGGAATTGTTTTCACCAAGTAGTTGAAGAAAATCAGCAATGCTGATGTTTTGAGAATAGCCAAATGTTGAAAATAACAACAATAGCGTTGCAATGCTTAATAAGGGTTTCATAGAAGGGTAATTTATGTTACTTAAATGTTAATAAACTAATTTGGAATTGTCAACCCTTTGGTACAATTATTTTTAATTGTTTGATATAAATCAAACGCCAATATCGTCCTATTTATGCTTCTCTTATAGCTTGAATGCATTATTCTATTGGTGTTTTAGCAGTTTTTAGATTTCAATTATGAATAATCGAAATGCTCATTTTTTTATTTTTTGTTGCTAATATTCAGACTATTTGTATATAAATCTGCTTACTAATGAAGTTTTATGTTATCAATTGCTGAATTTTGTATTGCTATATTTTTAAAATCATACAAAAAATCCCGGACATTTCTGTCCGGGATTGCCACTATAGTAACACAGCAAGCGCAAAAATAGTAGCATTTCTTAGTCGTAAGGGAAAAGCAATAAGTATTTATTATTTATACTATTTACTTTATTCCGCGTACTTATTTATTCATTGTATTTCTTATTTACTTTTACTTATTCCTTACCACTTACATCTAACATTCCTCTGTCTTTTGCTTCCAGCAGACTTTCGCCCATCAGGAAGATATCTACCTCGCGGGCACATTCTCTGCCCTCAGAGATGGCCCAAACTACTAAACTTTGTCCTCTTCTCATATCTCCGGCCGTGAATATTTTATCCACCGAAGTTTTGTAGTTGTTGGCTTTAACATTTCCTCTTTCGTCCAGTTCTATAGGTAGCTGTTGCAGCATGCCTTCGTGCTGCGGATGTACAAATCCCATCGCCAGCAAAGCCAATTCACAAGGCAAAATCTGCTCAGTTCCTTCAATTTCCACCATTTTTGGTCTGCCATCCACCGTTTTCCACTCTATTTCCGCAATTTTCAGTCCTGTCAGTTCACCTTTGTCGTTGCCGACAAACTCTTTCGTTAAAATCGACCATTTGCGCTCGCAGCCTTCCTCGTGCGAAGAAGAAGTGCGCAACATCATCGGCCACAAGGGCCATGGAGTGCTTTCTGCTCTATTTTCCGGTGGTTTGGATAATAATTCTATCTGCGTCACGGAAGCTGCGCTGTGACGATTAGAAGTGCCTACACAGTCGGAACCAGTATCGCCACCGCCAATTACAATTATATTTTTGCCGGTAGCGAAAATATCACCGTTTTCATATTTCGCACCACGGTGATCTACCTCAGCAGTGATTTCTGAAACCCGTTTATTTTGTTGTGATAAAAATTCCATTGCTGGAAAAACACCTTTTAGCTGTCTGCCCGGAATCGGTAAATCCCTCGGAACAGTCGATCCGCCGGAAAGAACTACCGCATCGAAATTCGTTGCTAATTCATCCAGAGAAATATAAACTCCAATATTAGTTGATGTTTTAAACACGATGCCTTCTTCTTCCATCAGTTTCACACGTCGCTCTACTATCGTTTTTTCCAGTTTAAAATCCGGAATACCATAACGCAACAATCCGCCAATTCTATCGGCACGTTCAAAAACCGTCACGCTATGGCCGGCTTTATTTAATTGCGCTGCTGCTGCAAGTCCTGCCGGACCGGAACCTACTACAGCAACTTTTTTGCCGGTTCTTTCTTTCGGAATACTGGGTTTAACCAGCCCTAATTCAAACGCTTTTTCAATAATCGATTTTTCGATGTGCTCAATGGCTACCGGCGGCTGATTGATACCCAATACACAAGACGCTTCACAGGGTGCGGGACAAATACGTCCGGTGAACTCAGGAAAATTATTGGTAGATAATAAAATGTCTGATGCTAATTTCCAGTCATTATTGTATACGGCATCATTAAATTCAGGAATGATATTTCCCAGCGGACAGCCATTGTGACAAAACGGAACACCGCAGTCCATACAGCGGGCAGCCTGTGTTTTTGTTTTCTCTTCCGCAAATTCCAGATAAATTTCCTTGTACTCATTGATGCGTTCTTTGGCATCTTTATAGGTTGGCAATTCTCTGGTGAATTCTAAAAATCCTGTTGGTTTTCCCATTTAAATCAATTGTTGAATTATTGAATGAATGAATTGTTGACTGATAACATCAATATTATACGTTTACTTTTCCTGCTTTGTTTTTTCTTTCCTGCAATACTTTCTTATAATCGGTTGGCATTACTTTTACAAAGAATTTAGAAGTCACTTCCCAGTTATCTAAAATATTTTTTGCCACATCACTTTTGGTGTATTTCAGATGTCGTTCAATATGGTATTTTAATATACCTATATCTTCTGAATCTACATCTTCCAGTTCCACCATTTCCTTATTCACATTTTTAGGAAACGCATTTTCCACATCGTATACATATGCTACACCGCCACTCATGCCGGCTGCAAAATTTCTGCCTGTTTTACCAAGTATAATGGCCAGTCCACCAGTCATGTACTCACAACCATGGTCGCCAACACCTTCTACCACTGTTTTAGCACCGGAATTTCGTACACAGAAACGTTCGCCCGCCATGCCACGTATATAAGCTTCACCACTGGTTGCACCATAAAATGCCACGTTACCGATAATTATATTTTCACTTGGATTGAATGTGCCTTTTGCAGACGGATACACAATTAATTTTCCGCCGGATAATCCTTTACCGAAATAATCGTTGGCTTCACCTTCCAGCTCAAATTTAATGCCCGGTGCGCCAAATGCTCCGAAGCTTTGTCCGGCACTTCCAACAAATTTATATTGTATGGTATCTTCCGGGAGGCCGGCTCCTTTATATTTTCCTGAAATTTCAAAACTCAACAACGCACCCACGGTTCTGTCTGTATTGATGATGTTGAATTGTCCGGTGGATGGAATCTGACTGGTTAAACTTTCTGTTGCCAGTTCCACCAGTTTCTTGTCTAAGATAGCATCATCTGTAGGATGAGCCTGACGCATTT
>JBIKPT010000114.1:0-9501 GCA_044357355.1 Chitinophagales bacterium | reverse complement strand
ATTGAGATACCAAAACAGCTTTAATTCCATAAATTTTAATTAACTATTTTTAAGTTGTAGTTTTTTATGCTTAGTAAATTCAGCTTTATTTTTTCTGCTTCAGCTTTCGTTAGCGGTCGGAGACCGACAGATTTTTATAGACACTAGTCGTCCTTCGGAAGACTAGCGCCAGATTGGGGATTTTTATAGACACTAGTCGTCCTACGGAAGACTAGCGCCAGATTGGGTAAATGAAATCAGCAACAAAACAACTCATCCTAATTTAAATAACAGGTTTCAACTTGAAATTTTTATCTTCACATCCAATGCAGGATGCTAAAACATTGGTGGTGATTGGTGGCGGTGCTGCCGGTTTTTTTGCGGCTATCACAGCGGCAGAAAACAATCCAACTTTACAGGTCATTATCTTAGAACAAGGTAACGAAGTGCTCGGAAAAGTGAAGATTTCCGGTGGCGGTCGCTGCAATGTAACACATGCCTGTTTTGACGTAAAAGAACTGGTGAAGTATTATCCGCGTGGACACAAAGAACTGCTGGGTCCGTTTTATCAGTTCAACTGCGAGCATACCGTCGACTGGTTTGAAAGCCGAAACGTGCCACTGAAAACCGAAGAAGACGGCAGAATGTTTCCGGTCAGCAATCGCTCGCAATCTATTATTGATTGTTTGCTGGAACAGACGAACCTGCTGCACATTCAAGTCATTAAACAGGCAAAAGTCATGCGCTTCGAAATCGGCGCAGCTTTCACCGTTTTCTACAACAGTCAATCACTAAAAGCAGATTATTTACTGGTGGCTACCGGCAGCAATCCAACTATCTGGCAATTGCTGCAACAAGCCGGCCACAGCATTGTGTCGCCTGTGCCTTCGCTGTTTACCTTCAACTGCAAACATGCGCTGCTGCAAGGTCTGGAAGGTGTTACGCTGTTAAATGTACAGGTATGCATGGATGGTACCAATATCCGCACGCAAGGTGCCGTATTAATTACGCATACCGGATTGAGCGGTCCGGCTATCCTGAAATTTTCAGCGTTTGCCGCGCGCCTTCTGCACGAAAAAAACTATCAGTTTGAGCTGAACATCAATTGGATTCAACTTTCTTTGGATGCTGCCATACAGCAACTGAAACAGGAAAAAGAACTGCAAGCTAAAAAGCAGGCGAACAACTTCTCTCCTTTTAATGTGCCGAATCGTTTCTGGCTGCACGTGTTGCAGGTAAACGGCATTTCGCCTAATAAGCTGGTAGCAGATTTATCGAAACAGGATATACAGCATATTGCACACACGCTTACACAAAGCAAAATTCCAGTTTTTTCGAAAAATACCAACAAAGATGAATTTGTAACGGCTGGCGGCATTGCTTTAAAAGAGTTAGATTTTAAAACGATGGAAAGTAAGATGGTACCTAATTTATTTCTTGCCGGTGAAGTGCTGGATATCGATGCGGTGACAGGTGGCTTTAATTTCCAGGCGGCCTGGACGACAGGATATCTGGCAGGCACAGAAATTTCCCGCAGATAAGGCTAATGAACGCAAATTACAGAACACAGATTTAATGATTTCGAATTTTAATTATGTATTTTCGAAAAAGACACAAAGATTTTTCTAATTTTGAATAAACAATAAATTATGAGTAACGATACGTTAGGCCAACAACTTAAACAAGACCGCAGTATAGAAACTAAATCCAATGCAATTAAATTCGGGTTGATTGGCGGCTTAGGCGGCATTATCATTTCCCTTATTTTATTTTTTGCCAATCTGCAATATGAAAGCTGGTCGAAATGGCTGCAATTATTAGTGATGATTGTGGCTATAGTAGTTGGCGAAAAAGCGATTGCAGCAGCCAACAAACATAAAGTGGTTTCCTTTGGTGCATTATTTGGTGCAGGCATGTTGATTACCACGATTATTGCGATTATTTCCATCGTGTATTTCTTTTTCTACTCGAATTTTATTGAAGCCAATTTTATAGATAATTTACTGGATGTTTCCAGAGCGCAAATGGCAGAAAAAGGATTAAGCGAAGAACAAGTGGATGCCGCGATACAAATGAGTAAGAAATTTATGAGTCCGGGAATTATGATGGGTATTTCTTTAATCAGTTCCTTAATTATGGGTGCGATTGTATCATTAATCAGTGCTGCTATCTTCAAAAACGAAAAATAATTTTACCGAATAAGCTTACATGATTCCTACTATTTTTCCTGCTCATTTTTCTGAATATGAATTAATTGATTCCGGTGGTTTTGAGAAACTGGAACGTTTTGGTCAATACATTACGATACGACCTGAACCGCAAGCGGTCTGGAATAAAAACTTATCAGAAGAGGAATGGAAGCAACAGGCACATGTAAAATTTGTGCCAGTTTCGTCTTCCAATGGTAAATGGGAATTTCTGAAAAAGATGCCGGAAAACTGGGAAATTGTGTACCATCCGCAGACTGCAGAGAATAGTTTACATCCATTAAATCTAACGTTTAATTTAGCGCTGACGAAGTTTAAGCATGTCGGTATTTTTCCGGAGCAGAGTGTCAACTGGGATTTCATTTATTCGAAATTGCAGACCATCAAACAGCAGGTGGAAAAGCCGAAAGTACTGAATCTGTTTGCGTATACGGGTGGCTCGAGCCTGGCTGCCTGTGCGGGCGGCGCGGAAACGTATCATGTGGATTCTATCAAACAAGTAGTGAGCTGGGCCAACCGAAATATGGAATCATCCGGATTGAAAGACATCCGTTGGGTGGTGGAAGATGCAGTGAAATTTGTGAAACGCGAAGTGAAACGCGGCAAGATTTATCAGGGAATTATTCTGGATCCGCCGGCTTACGGACACGGCACGGATGGCGAAAAATGGAAACTGGAAGATCAGATCAATGAGATGATTTTTGATGTGTTGAGTCTGCTGGATAAGGAACATCATTTTTTCATCCTGAATACGTATTCATTGGGATTTTCCTCTCTGATTATAGAAAATCTGATGCTGGATAATCTGAAGAAATTTGATTTTAAAAACGTGCAGCCGTCATTCGGAGAATTATATATTCCATCTTCTACCAAACAGAAGCTGCCATTGGGCGTGTATTGTCGGTTTTAAATAAAAAAAGGCTGCTAAATAGCAGCCTCCTTAGAAACATAAAAACCCGTTGAGATATATTTTTAAATTAAACGCAGGCAATTGCATTAAATTGTACGGCAAGTTTTAAAATATGTTATTTAAAAATTAAAATGGATTAGCCGTTGTAGGCAATGGCTTCGAAAAATTCCTTTTTCTTTCTTCTCGAGATTTCCACTTTTGAATGATTAATGATCTTACTATTTGTATCAGATAATAATCTGTAAAAAATCTTTAGCAGAAAAATGAAAGCAACACTTTATGAATTATGCTTTAAAATTCTGCACTACTTCTATAAAATATTTAGCTTTTTCGAAATCAACATCCGGATAAACACCATGACCAAGATTGCAGATATAGTTTTGCTTTCCGAAAGCTCGCAGCATCTTTTCTGCTTCCGCTTTTATCGTTTGCTTATCCGCATACAACACACATGGATCCAGATTGCCTTGCAGCGTTTTATTGGGAGCTTCACTCCTCGCCTTTTTTGGATCAATCGTCCAGTCTAACCCAATGACAGAGCAATTTGTCTGACTAAATTCTTCCAGAATATAATGCGCATCTTTTGCAAATAAAATGACCGGCACTTCTGTAATAGCATCGGTAATTTTTTTCATATACGGCAAAGCAAATTCCAGGTATTGTGCCTTACTTAAAACACCAGCCCAGCTGTCAAACACCTGTACGATGTCTGCACCATTTTTGATTTGTTCTTTTAAATACGAGATGGTTGACAGTGTAATTTTTTCAAGTAATAAATGAGATAAAACAGGATTCACATACAGCATTTTCTTGGCTTCAGAAAATGTTTTACTGCCTTTGCCTTCTATCATGTAAGAAAATATGGTCCACGGCGCACCGGCAAATCCGATTAACGGCACCCGATTATTCAACGCAGCTTTTGTAAGTTTTATAGATTCAAATACATATTGCAAATTGGGCACTACATCAGTTGTCAGTTGTTCCACATCTGTTGCAGCTTTAATCGTTTTCGGAAAAAATGGTCCTTTACTTTCTATCATTTCGTAATTCAGTCCCATAGCTTCCGGTATCACCAGAATATCAGAGAAAATTATCGCAGCATCCACGCCCAAAATACCAACCGGCTGTAAAGTTACTTCACAAATTAATTCAGGATTTTTCACCAATTCTTTAAATCCGTTGACACTGCTTCTTACAGCTCTGTATTCCGGTAATATTCTTCCGGCCTGTCTCATTAGCCATATTGGAATTCTATCTGTTGCTTCGCCTCTGGCTGCTTTTAACAGCAAATCATTTGTTAACATAATGGGCAAAAATACGGATTTATTCGATTTTATTTTTATAGTAGATTTGTAAAACAGGTTATTTGTGTTTTATTGAAAGTGATAAGTATTAAAAAACTTAGTTTTATTTAAATTTCAATAACTTATAACCTATACCTTTATCTTAAATAATGTAGAAATGTCTGAAGCAATAGAAATAAATAATCCGATGGTATCTAAAATAATGCCGCGTGTGGTAGATATTAAAAATGCTAAAATTATGCATCAAAACCATTTGGTGCTGGATAACGTAAATTTTGAAGTTCGAAAAGGAGATTTTGTGTACCTGATTGGCAGAACCGGAAGCGGAAAAAGCAGTCTCTTAAAAACACTTTACGGCGATTTAGAATTTAATAACGGCGATGCAGATGTATGCGGTTATAATTTAAAAACACTGAAAAAAACGGATGTTCCCAATTTACGCAGAAGATTAGGCATTGTTTTTCAGGATTTTCAATTATTGTCTGACAGAAATATTTTTGACAATTTAGATTTCGTGTTGCGCGCTATAGGCTGGACAGATAAATCGAAAATTAAAGCGACGATTGAAGAATCGCTGGAAATGGTAAAATTGGCCAGTAAAACACATAAATTTCCGAATCAGCTTTCCGGTGGTGAACAACAACGTGTGGTGATTGCACGTGCATTGTTGAATCATCCGGAATTAATTTTAGCAGATGAGCCGACAGGAAACTTAGATCCGGAAACCACAGATGAAATCATGAGTTTGTTTTATTCTATTTTTAAAGAAACACAAACACCCATGATTTTTGCTACTCACAATTATCAGCTTATTGAAAAATATCCCGGAATTATTTACATGTGCGGTTACAATTCCATCAGCAGAGATGATTCGCATTTTGTACTGTAACCGTTAGAATTAAAATAAGAAGCCACAACATTGTTGTGGCTTTCTTATTAGGGAAATTTGTTTTAGCTCTTAGACTTTACTATTTATTTCTGCATAAACAGTATATTTAATTATTCCTTATTTCAGGAATAATGTTTCCAAAAGCATAATAATGGTTGAGTACACTGCAGTTTCTATCATGCTTGTTTATTACAGGAAGTAAAGTGTCAATTATTCGTAGTTTATACGACATAAGTATTTCACCATTTTTAGTCCCATTTTGAAAAAAGGAATTACAAAGAAACTAAAGAAAATTTAATGAAGTGTAAAGTTTAACCATTTTGCTTATATTAGTTACAATACTTTTAATTATCAATAGTAAATTTTTATTTCTTGTCTTAAATCAAGAGAATAATGAATAAAAAAAGACCTTACGAAGTGTAAGGTCTTTTTTGTTTAATAGTTTAAGATATAATACTATCAGTCTTTAACAAATTTTGTTGTGTGTGATTTTCCGGTGTTGTCTGTAAAGTTGATTATATAAGCACCTTTTGCAAAAGAACTGAAATCAAACTGAACAAAATTTACACCTTTTATCAACGATTTACTTTGTTTGTAAACGACAGATCCTAACACATCATACACACTAACTTTAGTATTGTAAGAAGCTGTAGAGTTAATTTCCACATTAAGGTTGCCGCCGGTCGGATTCGGATATACTCTGTTAAAGCCATTTTTCACCACATCGCCAACAGGAATATTGATAATATTGCTATAACTGAAAGAACCGTCAATATCAATAATCTTCAATCTATAATAGTTATTTCCTACAACAGGATTTGCATCCGATAATTCGTATGTTAGTAATTGATTTGAATTTCCGGCTGCCGGTAATTCACTTAAATAAGTAAAGCTACCACCTTCGATTCTCTTTTCTACTACAAATTTCTGTGAATTTAATTCTGTCACTGTTATCCATTGCAGCTGGTTTACTGCGCCGGCATTCCAGCCAGTAAAGGAAACCAATTCCACAGGTAAGGCACCGAATGGAAATAGTAATGGATGCATGTAGAATGTAGAAAAATTGCTTACCTGAAATTGAGCCTGGTAGCCTGCTCCAAATGAACTGAAAACGGCTGGAACCACAACACCGCCAGTTGAAGCAGGTGCTGTATAGTTTGGTGTGAAAGCAGTGCCGCCGTTTGCATATTTGGTAATACCCAAAGAACCCAAACCAGAAAACTGATAAGCACCTGAATTAGCTGCTGCCTGAAGTGCTGCTAATTCCGCAGCTGTAAAATAAAGCGTTATGGTTGCAGTAGAACCCGCAGTCGGATTGATTGTCCAGACACGTTGTAAAAATGGCTGAGTATTGCCTAAATTATCTATTACAGAAGGAACGGAACCTTCCACTTTAAAACAAATTTCAGTTTCTCCTAAATTTGCTGCATTAGACGTTTCATCTGTAATTGCAGCTATCAGCCTTCCATCTGTACTATTATAATATGATTTTGTATTACCATCCTGATATACACAATAGTTACATACCGATGTACCTGCTGATGGTGAGTTAGCAATGTTTGAATTATCTATTGCAGGTAAAACTACAGTTGATGTACCCAGCGGAATATCCACACACACACCATTTGTACCTTTTACATCATAAACGGTGGTTCCGGCCAAACCGCTGACAGTTGCAGGATTTCCGGTTGCTGAAGCAGAACCGGTTCCGGATGTTCTAGTCCAGTTAAAGGTAGCAGTTGGCGGTGTTGCAGCACTAACGGATAATTGAGCAGTAGCATCACATACATAAGGTCTTGCCGCATCAATAGTGGCCGTTGGTTTTTGGGTAACGTTAACAGTTATACTGGCATTTCCGCTACATGTAGCAGGCGAATTACCTGTATAAGCTATGGCCTTGTATGTTTTGGTTGCTGTAGGTTTTGCATATACTGTTGCTGCATTCGGTGTCGTCAAAGAATCATATGCTGTGGTTGCAGCAGCATTGGTGTATAAGCCGGTATTTGGCGACCACGCATATTTAATAGCCTGATTACCGGTAATAGCAATACTGTCAATCAACCATCCGTAATAATCTGTAATATCATCAAACGTATATCTGAAACGTACCCGGAAATTATTTGTCATAAATGGTGTCAAATCAATTGATTCTCTCTTCCATAAAGCAGATGAATTACCAGGATCATAACCAGTTGCACTAATATCTAAATAATCATAATAATCATCAGTAAATGTAGCATCCCAGTCAGTATAACTTGCTTTATCGAATGCTACCTCATCCGTTATTGATAAGTTTCCATTAGCATCTGCTAAGGTAGCAGAACCGGTATAAGCAGAAGAAGGGAAATTTTGCCATCCGGTTCCATCATTGTACTGAACAATACCAAAGTCAAATCCATCTTCTGTGGCACAGATATGATTGAATGTCAGTTTAGCATCCAGATAGCTGCTTAAATTCATTGGAATTGCCTGTGCCATATTCACAACCCCTGCTTCGCCAAAAAGGCCAAACCACCACCATAAATCTGTTTCGGAATATAAATTTGCAGCACTAGTGCCTTCAAAAGAATAAGAACTTGATTGCAAATAATCACCATCGCCATTTGTACTAAAATTAAACGTGCTCGGTGGAAACGTAGTTCCTTCAAAGCCTTCATACAACAATGTAGAAGTCGAAACTGTACTGCCGGTTGCATTAAGCGTTAATATACTGTCGCGGCAAATAGTAATTGTTGGTGAAGGTGAAATCGTTGGATTCGTTGTAGGCGGAACCACATTTGCCGTTACGGCAGTTCTTGGTTTACTGGTACAGGTTCCGTTTAATGCTTCCACATAATAAATATTATTAGAAGTATACGGCAATGAGACAGTAGTATAAGCATCTGCACCGCTTCCGGCAGTACCCGTTTGAAGCAAAGTGCCAGCCGTTATTGCAGAGTACCATCTGATGGTAGAACCACTGGTACCTGTTGCAGAAATCGTTAAGGTTCCGGCATCACATCTGGAGGCCGGTACGGTAGTGGAAATGGCAGGTGCGTTCACCGGTACCGTAATCTTATTAGAATAGGAATAGATTCCGCTGTTTGAACAAAATGCTCTTACTAAATAGGATGTAGTAGCAGTTAAAGCTCCGGTGCTTAAAGATGCCGGATTACTTCCTCCGGATACTGATGAGGTATCGGTGGCAAAATTATCATTGGATGATAACCATTGATACGTAAGCCCTGAAAATCCTGTTGTAAAACCTGAGTTAGTAATTGTTGCGGAATCAACATTAGCACATAAGGTTGCACCACTATAAACAACTGTACCTGCTGATGGTGTGCCAGTACAGACTGTTGGTGCTGTCACATTAAATCTTGCATCTTCTACTTCTCCGTAGGTAAATCCTGTTTGACAAGGAGAGTTTGTCATAGCAGTTGTAGCACCTGTATCTCCAAATTTAAATCTAATTCTGGTTGTACCGATAGTTGCACCAGATGGAACCGTAAATGAGCCAGTATATGGTCCGGTTGCTCCTGTATTAGTAGCAACCAATTCACCAGCATCGATTAAATCACCATCCTGATTCCAATCTACAAATATATAAAGTGCATCAGCTGAATACCACGTTCCAGGATTTGTTACAGTATAGGAAACTGATGTAGAGATATCACCAGTAAAAACAACAGATGGATTGTCTCTGTATGTAACGTGACCGCTGTTTGTAAGCGTCACACTACCAATAGTTATATTTCCTAAATGTTCAAAAGAAGTACCGCCCGCCGCCGCAGAACAGTAACATGGTAAAGTATTTGTAGTAAAAGTCCAAGTAGTTGCACTTACAGCATCTCCGCAGGCATTTTTTGATACTACTTTCCAAAAGTATGTAGTACTTGCTGATAAAGTACCTGTTGTATATGAATTGGTGGTTACGTTAGCGGTTACAGATCCTGGTAAGCTTCCTGCTCCGAAATAAACATCATATGAAGTAGCAGTAGCTGTTGCTGCCCAGGATACTGTGGTAATTGCACCAACACCGGCATAACATACACCAGTTGCTCCGTTTGAAGGTGTTGGTGTAATAGCGGTGCCCGGAACTCCAATAATTGCTATACTAACAACTCTTGTTGTTGTACAACCACCATTACTAACTGTTACCGTATAATTTGATGCAGCGCTTACAGCAGCAGTTGGTGTTCCTGTTATTTCTCCTGTAGTTGTATTTAATGA
>JBIKPT010000224.1:0-3910 GCA_044357355.1 Chitinophagales bacterium | reverse complement strand
ATTAATGTATGTCTTGTAAATATTTTGTTTACAATTTTTAAACGTTAGATTTAATGCTTGTTAAATATTCAGGGTTTTATTGAATTCCATAAGATTAAAGAAAAATAAATCAACTATTTAAAAAGAAGAATTCTTGCTGTATTACCAACTTTTAATGTATACAACTGTAAATTAATGCAATATTTTTAATGCACTAACAATCCAACTAATAAAATAAAATTAAAATATTTTTGTTTTTTTCAGGATTCAGCTACTTGTTTTGGTTACCTAATAAGCGAACGATTACTTCAGTGCCATGGATTTGGCTCAATATAACTTTAGTTAACACCATCATTGGTACTGATAAAAACATACCATAAATTCCCCAAAGGTAGCCCCAGAATAATAATCCCGTGATGACCACAATTGTATTTAAAGATGTTCTGCTGCCCATAAATATAGGTTCAATGACAGAAGCCAGTAAAAAATGAAACGCATAGGCTGTAAGATTCAGCGCAATGGCTGTATAAACACTATCAAACTGTATTAAGCCCATAACAAAAACCGGCACCAGCCCTATTATGGCTCCAAAAACCGGTAAAAAATTCAATACAAACCCAATAAAACCCCAAAAAAATGCAAATTGCAACCCAAACATCCAGCAAATAATTGTAACACCGATTCCATATAGAATGCTGATAACAAATTTAACTTTCATGTATGAAACAATAGAGTTTTTGACCTCTTCAAATGCTTTGATGTATTTTAAACTTTTTCGCTCACCGCCTAAATAATGCAGGTAGTTTTCGTATTTCATTATTCCGGAAAGTATTAAAACCAAATAAATTGCCGTCAATAAAAATTCTTCAAAAAGAGTTCCCAATTTCCCAAAAATAGAAGTAGAATTATTCATAATAAACTCAGAAGAAATACTGGACGTAATAGCAGCAACCGTTGCTTCAATATCTAATTCTTTTCCGGTAAACCGATTATACATTTGCAGCAAACCTGCTGTTTTTAACTGCACTTGAGCGATTATATATTCTCTTTCACCAAAAATTTCTGAACCTGTCTGATAAATCACTGCTCCAATGATAAAGAATAAAGAAAACAATAAAACCCAAATAGTGCTGACGCTTAGCCATAACGGAAACTTTTTCTTTTCAAACCAAACCAAGGTTGGCTGTAGTAGCAAGGCAATAAACATAGCCAGCATTAACGGAACTAGTAAATCCTGAAGCAAATATAGTAAAAATAAGACTACTATTCCTGCAAAGAAAATCAGGATGATGCGTATAGTTGCTAAATCGTTGTTCATATTATAACCATCTTTTTTTTCTGAAATAGATAACAAAAGTAAGCGTAACAAAGATACTGATTAGTACTACAATTGTAAAGGCATGCGGATGATGCTGTGCCGGTAAATCAATATTCATTCCGTAAACACCTGCAATTAAAGTTGGCACCATCAATGCAATGGTCACTGCGGTAAGTCGGTTTACCACATGGCCTAAATTATTTGAGATAATGGAGGCAAAGGCACCCATCATATTGCCTAAGATATTTGAATACACATTTGCCATTTCCAATGCCTGTGAATTATCAATGATAATATCCTGAAATAATTCTTTAGCATTGTTGTTTTCCTCTATCTCCAAAAAATCAGTGCGCTGGATTTTTAACAAGACCATTTCATTTGCACGAAGGTCGTTTACAAAATAAATCAGCGCTTTTTGCAAATGCAATAATTTATTTAATTCCTGATTCCTGCTTGAATAATTTAATTCTTTCTCAATTTGAGAAATTCGCTTGTTGATTTCTCTCAAATAATGCAGGAAATAAAAGACATTACGTTCAAATATTTTGATAACAAACAGACTTCGATCATTAAGTTGTACGTTTTTCAAGACATTTTTTTCAAACCATTCTATCATTGGATTATTTACAGAACAAACCGTCAGTATCATTTCGGGTATCAGAATTATTCCGACCGGAATCGTAATATAAGTTGCTTCATCCTCCATATCAAACCCTTCATTCAATATGGGTGTATTGATGACAATTAATTTGGAGTTATCTTGTTTCTCGTATCTGGAGCGTTCGTATTGGTCAATGCAATCTACTATATATGAATAAGGCACATCCAGATTTTTCGACAACTGTTCCAGTTGTTCCATATTAAATGGTGGTGCTATATTTATCCAGCAACCGGCTTCAGGCTGCTGAATAACACTTAGTTCCTCTCCTGTTCTTTTGTAGATTTTAATCATTGTTGCTATTTGTTATCTTTCCTAAGAAAGCTGAACTTTAAATTTATACTTCGATAGTTCCTGTAAATATAAGCTTTGCAGGACCTTCCAGCCATACGTCAGTAAAGATACTTCCGTATTTAGAAAAAGATACCGCTAATTTTCCTCCAGGTGTTTGTATCTCTACCGTTCCTTTTTCCAGATTATTTTTTTCTGCAAATGATAATGCCACTGCCACCGTACCTGTGCCACAAGATAATGTTTCATCTTCCACACCACGCTCGTAGGTTCGCATCAAGATTTTTCCTGCATTTACTTCGGTGAAATTCACGTTTATTCCTTCTTTAGAATAGATGTCGTTATACCTTATTTTATGTGCTTCATCAATAATATTCAAATGTTCAATTTCAGTTCTGAAACTTACATAATGTGGTGATCCGGTAAATAACACATAATCATTAGAATCCTGAAGAATTCCGCTAGCGTCTACATCTATCATTTTAAGTTTTACAATATCATCTTCAATAATAAAATCATGTTCCCCATCTACCGCAATAAATTTTCCTTTATTCTCTACAATACCTAAATATTTTGCAAAAGCACTGATACATCTGCCACCATTTCCACACATTGTACTTTCATTACCATCTGCATTATAGTACACCATTTTAAAATCCTTTCCTTCTGCTTCTTCCAATAGCATTAAACCATCAGCACCGATTCCAAAGCGCCTGTCGCATAAATGCTTAATAAGTGAATGATTGTCTTTTGGAAAAGATAGTTTGTGATTGTTTATCAACACAAAATCATTGCCTGTACCCTGATATTTAAAAAAATCGAATTTCATAAATCAAAATTAGCATATTCAGACTACAATATTTAAGAATCCTTAGTTAACTTTTTTTAACCTTCATTTAAGATATTTTGATACTTTGATTTGTTGTAAGGTGTGAAATTTGCACATTATATAAAAAAGAATCACATGAAAAAGATTACAGGTTACTTCATTATCGGAATTATCAGTGCATTTACGGCACTTGCAATCACTCATTATTTTAATAAAAACCAAACTACGATTCTTAAACAAAGTGATCAATCACCTTTTAAGCTGGTCAGCTACAACAATATCTTACCATCTGAAGCATTTGTTGAAGCAGCCAAAGTGAGTACTCCAGCTGTAGTACATATTAATACTATCATTAAGGCTAAAAAAGTGGACAGAAATATGAGAAATATGAACCCGTTTTTTCAGTTTTTTGGTGACCCTTTCGGAGGCTCTCCTTTTGAAATGCCACAACAGGAACAACAAGGTTCCGGCTCTGGCGTAATCATCAGTAATGATGGATATATTGTAACCAACAATCACGTAGTGGATGGTGCCGATGAAATAAAAGTCAATTTGTATGACAATAGAGAATTTAAAGCTAAATTAATAGGAACTGATCCTAGTACAGATTTATCGGTTATTAAGATAGACGCGAAAGATTTACAATTTCTGACTTTTGGAAACTCAGATAATGTTCAGGTAGGTCAATGGGTGCTCGCTGTTGGCAATCCGTTTAACTTAGCTTCAACAGTAACGGCTGGTATTGTTTCGGCAAAAACGAGAAACATCAATATTCTAAGAGAAAAAGCAGGCAATTTAGCCATTGAATCATTTATACAGACAGATGCTGCAGTAA
>JBIKPT010000176.1:0-5618 GCA_044357355.1 Chitinophagales bacterium | reverse complement strand
TGATTTAAATGGAAATTTAATCGGTATTAATTCCGCAATTGCAACACCAACTGGCTCCTATGCAGGTTATTCGTTTGCTATACCGGCAAACTTAGTAAACAAGATTGTTCGCGACATGATTGATTTTGGTGTAGTGCAACGAGGATTTTTAGGTGTTAATATTCGAGAGATTGATGATGAACTTGCTAAAGATTTAAAACTATCTAAAATACAAGGAGCCTATATAGCAGAAGTCAATAAAGAAAGTGCTGCTGAAGCAGGCGGTGTAAAACGTGGTGATGTAATTATGAAAGTTGGTGATGCTGAAATCAAAAATTCTGCAGATTTGCAGGAACATGTTGCACGTTACCGTCCAGGCGACAAGGTAAAACTGGAAATTATCAGAGCCGGAAATACCATTTCAAAAGAGGTCGTTTTAAAATCTAAGGATAATAAGACTGATTTGCTAACGAAGGATGATGCACCTAAATCCGGAAATGTATTTGATAATCTCGGTATCAGTGTGGAAGAATTAAGCAGCCTGAAAGCTAAAAAACTAGGAACCGGTGGTGGATTAAAAGTTACAAAAATAAAAGAAGGAATCATAAGACAAAACACCAATATGCAGGAAGGTTTTGTAATTATTGGTATTAATAATAAAGCGGTTTCTAAAAAAGAAGACCTGGAAGCACTTGTTAATGAAAGTAAAGGAAACGGCATTTTAATTCAGGGAAAATATCCTGATCAGAATGGATTGAAATATTATGCGTTTGGGTATTAGTCGTGAGTCATAAGTTGTGAGTTATAAGAAAAGCCATAAGGATTTCCTTGTGGCTTTTTGGTTTTTACTTTTTAACTTCGTACCAAATGTCAAATAATTATTTCAAATTCAAGCAATTCAAAATAGAGCAGGAAAATTGCGCCATGAAGGTTTGTACGGATTCCTGTTTGTTTGGTGCCTGGTTACAACCAACTGAAAACGTAACCTCAATTCTTGATATTGGAACCGGCACCGGTTTACTAAGTTTGATGCTGGCGCAGAAATCAACTGCACAAATACATTCAATAGAAATCGATGAAAATGCTTCTTTACAGGCAAAAGAAAATTTTGATAATTCCGTCTGGAAAGACCGGCTGCACGTGCATTTAGGTGATATAAAAACCTTTAATTTTCCAAATACATTTGATTTTATAATCACCAATCCGCCGTTTTTTAAAAATGAATTCGAATCTGAAATGCATTCAGAAAAAATTGCTAAACATTCGCTGCATTTAAATTTAACGGAGTTACTTTCTGCTATACATCGATTATTATCTGATAGTGGAAAATTTGCGATTCTGTTGCCATTCTACAGAAAAGATGAATTTGAAAAGATGACAAGTGAGTTACAATTTTATCCAGAAAAAACCATCTTTATTCGGCAAACACCAGCTCATAATTTTTTCAGATATGCAGCAGTTTTTTCAAATGACAAATCAATTCATTTATACCATGAAGAAATCAGTATTCGGATGGCGAACCAGCAATATACATCAGAAGCAATAGACTTGCTAAAACCCTATTATTTGTTTTTATAGTGCTGTAATATGTTTTTATAGTTACCAACCTAAATTATGCGTGAACAGATAATGTATTCTGAATGCATTTAAAATGTATTTATGGTGAACGCAAGTTCGATGAATATTTAAGT
This sequence comes from Chitinophagales bacterium, assembly GCA_044357355.1. Lineage (GTDB taxonomy): Bacteria > Bacteroidota > Bacteroidia > Chitinophagales > JADIYW01 > JADJSS01. Next base: position 3,948 of record JBIKPT010000176.1, on the reverse strand, counting down.
GTCTACATTTGAAAAAACACTTTATGTTCATTAGATTTTACATTTTCATTGTCCTAATTACAGCTCAAACTAAACTCTTCTCGCAAACACCTTTACCATCCAACACAACAGAACGTATTGCATTAGACGATGCATTGTTTCCGTTTTATCATGGAGTAGCCTCCGGTGATCCGACACAAAATTCCGTTATTATCTGGACGCGTTTAACGACAGACCAGCCAACAGCAACGCTGGAATGGCAGGTTGCCACAGATACATTTATGCAAAATGTTATTAAATCAGGTACTGTCAGTACTTCAATAGATTTAGATTATAGTGCAAAAGTAGATGTTTCAGGATTACAGCCTAACACTTTTTATTTTTATGAGTTCAAATATGACAATCATTATTCCTTGCGAGGAAGAACAAAAACACTACCAACAGGCAATGTCGACAAGCAGCGATTTGCTGTGGTTTCCTGTTCCAGTTTTCCGCATGGATATTTTAATGTTTATCAGGCTATCAACCAGCGAAACGATGTAGATGCCATTATTCATCTTGGTGATTATATTTACGAGTACGGCAAAAATGAATATGGAAATATTAGGATACCGGAACCGGAAAATGAAATTCTTACACTGGCAGATTACAGATTGAGACACAGCATGTATAAACTGGATTCTATGCTGATGCGATTGCACCAGCAGTTTCCATTTTTCACCATTTGGGATGACCACGAATTTGCGGACAATGCGTTTACTGAAGGTGCAGAAAATCATACTTCCAACACAGAAGGTGTTTGGAAAAACAGAAAAAGTGCTGCTTTGAAAGCATATGCAGAATGGATGCCGATCAGAAGTGTGGACACCACAGAAAATGTAAAGATTTACAGAAACTATAATATCGGAAATCTGATTGATTTATATTTTCTCGATACACGAATCACTGCCAGAAAAGAACAAACGATTTTAGCTTCTATTACCGGAACGGATGACTCTACACATTATTTAATAGGACCTGAACAGTTTGAATGGCTGAAAACAGGCTTGCAACAATCTACAGCTACCTGGAAAATCATCGGACAACAAGTAATGATTGCTCCTTTTAAAGTATTTAATATTGCTTTTAATTCAGACCAGTGGGATGGCTATCCGTCTGAACGTAAGAAATTTTTTAAGATGATTAATGACAATCGAATTAACAACCTGGTTGTTCTCACCGGTGATATTCATTCAGCTTGGGCAAGTGATTTGCCGTTTGGAAATACACCCTATATTCCAAGAACAGGTGCCGGCTCTGTTGGTGTTGAATTTGTCACCACAGCGGTCACTTCTCCTGCTGTTCCGTTGTCCGGCATATTTGGCAATATAGCTGAAGATGCACTTGCACGCATAATACTCGATAATAATCTGCATATTAAACACAATAATTTTGTAGACCGTGGTTTTAATATCATAGATATTACACCACAAAAAACACAAACAGACTTTTATAACATTGAAACCATAGACAGACCAAATTCCAATTATTCGTATCATGTAAGTTATTACACAGAAAAAGACTCCAACCATATTAAAAAAACGCTTACACCTACACAGTATAATGGTCTTTTACCAATAAAAGCACCACTTCAACCAAGACAAAGTATAACAACAGCCATCAAAAACCAAACCAGTGCATTTGAAATAACCGGTGTTTACCCGAATCCGTTTGTGAATTATACAGGTATACAATATTATTTATACGAAGCTGCAGCCGTTCAGGTAAGTGTTTATAATCTTATTGGTGAAAAAGTATTTGAAAAAGGAATTGGTTTTAAAAACAGAGGTTTTTATTTTGAAAAATTCGACTTAAGTGCACTACCTATTGGTGAATATATTTTAACCTTACATACCGGTTATGAAACCATTTCCAGAAAATTATTTAAACCTATGTAATTAAAAATTAAAATCTCTGAAGCAACTATAGTATAACATAAAAAAATAATGTAATTTTAGTTACAAATATAATTTTATGAAAAAGTCTCTACAATTTGTAACCTTTTTTTTCATTTTCACACTTTCTGCCTTTGCAATTGAACCAATCAGTATTACGGAAAGATCTATGGTTGATACATCTTTGGTGCCGTTTTACCATGGTGTTGCTTCCGGAGATCCAACACCAAATGCCGTAATTATCTGGACACGTGTAACACCTGATGCTCCGGGAACGGTTAACGGAACCTGGCGTGTTGCTTTGGATACTAATTTTACTTCTATCGTGCAATCTGGTACATTTACGGCAGACAGCACAGCAGACTATTGCGTAAAAATAGATGTTACCGGCTTGCAACCAAATACCTGGTATTTTTATGAGTTTACTGCATTAGGCAGAAATTCTTTAACCGGCAGAACAAAAACAGCACCTGTAAGCGGTGTTAATCAACTTCGGTTTGCCTTCGTATCCTGTTCAAATTATCCAACCGGTTACTTTAATGCATATGACAGAATCAAAGAACGAAATGATATCGAAGCAGTTTTACATTTAGGCGATTATATTTATGAATATGGTTCATCCGGCCTCAGAAATGACCAGCTGCCGAATTATGAAATTATCAGGCTGGCAGATTATCGTCAGCGGTATTCCAGTTACAGATTAGATCCTGCATTACGAAAATTACATCAACAATATCCGTTTATTACAGTCTGGGACGACCATGAAACTGCCAATAATGCTTATACAAATGGAGCACAAAACCATACGCCTGCAACAGAAGGTCCCTGGAATGCAAGAAAAGCTGCGGGTGAGCAAGCAAATGATGAATGGCTGCCAAAACGTTTAATTGAACCTGTAAATACGAAAAAAATCTGGAGAAAAATAAGCTATGGAAACATGGCAGATATTTTTATGCTGGATACCAGATTGTATGACCGCAGTTTACAAGGCGGCAATGCCAATGATTCTGCGAGACGTATTATTGGAAATGAACAGATGCAATGGCTGAAAACGGAATTAATCAATTCAACTGCCAAGTGGAAAATATTAGGACAACAGGTAATGATGGGCAACCTGACACCTTTTGGCATTACGGTTAACAACGACCAATGGGATGGCTATTTGCCGGAACGTAAAAAATTATACGACATTATTTTAAACAATAATATTAAAAATGTCATTACACTGACCGGTGATATTCACACAGCCTGGGCTATGGATTTGCCTTATAATACAGCAACCTATAATGCCAACACCGGAGCGGGTTCTGTTGGTGTAGAGTTTGTTTGCACCAGTATTACATCCAGCTCATCACCTATTCCTTTAGATCCTTTATATCCGCTTGTTCCTACCTTATTGCCACATATTAAATATGTAGATTTATTTAAAAAAGGATATGGAATTCTGGATTTAAGAGATACTATTGCACAGGGAAATTTTTATTCTGTGCCGACCATTACAGCTTTAAATCCCGGACAAGCTTACGAAACCGGTTATTATACCTTAGCCAATACAAGATGGCTGAAAAAAGCAACAACAGAATCAACTAAGCTAGATCCAAAATTTTATCAGGCTCCTGAAACACCGAGACAAAACATACTTACAGGTATCAGAAATAAATCAACTGATTTGATTGTATTAAGTGCCTATCCAAATCCATTTATCGACAGGATATCCATTCAATTTAACACGGCATCCAATACCACACTGGATTTAAAAATTTTCGATATGACAGGCAGATTGGTAAAACAACAGGATTTTGGCTATTTGACAAAAGGACTGTATGTTAAATCTGTCAATCTGGATGACCTGGCAAGCGGTGCTTATAAATTGGTTTTAAGTAACAATAATGAATTAATAGAACGAACAATAGAAAAGTTTTAACGTATGGCAACTAAAAAAGTAATTAAGAAACCGGCACCAAAGAAAGCCGCAGCGGTAAAGAAAACAGTGGTAAAAAAAGCAACGGTAAAACCTGCTACGACACCTAAAGTT
>JBIKPT010000265.1:0-2739 GCA_044357355.1 Chitinophagales bacterium | reverse complement strand
TATGTTGGATTTTCCAGACTTGTTATAGATTCGTTGAATTTAAATAAAAATGTGACGAAATTAGTTGTTGTATTAGGTGCAGATAAGCACTTGGATGACAATTATGGTATAAGATGTAAAAACCGTTTAACCAAAATTGAATTAGAAAAAATTCGACAACAAATAAAATTCAATATTATTCCAGATAAGGTTAAATATAAAGAATGTCAAACCTATATTGTAATGTAAATGACACTCAACCACAAAAAACTCGGCGAATCAGGTTCAACCATTATCATCTTACATGGTTTGTTAGGTTCGTTGGATAACTGGCAAACGATTGCTAAACAATTAGCAGAAAACCATCAGGTATATATTGTCGATCAGCGCAACCATGGCCGCTCGCCACATACTGATGAAATGAATTACGAAGTGCTGGCAAATGATATGTACGAATTTTGCACACAACAAAATATCAGCAAAGCAACGATCGTCGGACATTCCATGGGTGGAAAAGTAGCTATGTTACTTGCCTTACAACATCCATCTTTAATAGAAAAATTAATGGTAGTGGACATTGCACCAACTTTTTACGATGGTGGTCACGAAACGATTTTATTTGCCATGGCAGAAGCTCCATTAAAATCTACGGAGAAGCGAGAAGACATCGATAAGTTTCTTCAAAATAGAATTCATGATTTCGGAGTGCGACAATTTATTCTGAAAAATTTATCCAGAGATGAAAAGGGACAGTTTGAATGGAAATGCAATTTTGAGGCTTTGATTTTGAATTACAGAGTACTGATGGATTTTCCCAAATCAGATAACATCTTTACCGGTAAAACCTATTTCATCAAAGGAGAGCTTTCGAATTATATCAATCCCGATAATTGGGATACCTGCGATCAATATTTTCCAGATAATACCATCCTGGAAGTGAAAGATGCAGGCCATTGGGTACATGCAGAAAATCCGGCTGGATTTCTGGAAAAGTTAAACACCATTTTATAATAAAAGACTCCGGTAATAATACCGGAGCCTCATCACGCAAATTTAACAACGATTATTTGGTATATGCCAGTTCGTCACCCGATATTCGTATAGCTTTCCCGGCATCCAACTGCTTATCCTGTTTCATAATGTTTTCACCTTTTATCAAATCAGCTATATTTGATTTTGTGGTGTAAGCACATTGTTGTTTACCGTTTTTATCGAGCAAAACAATATTGTTTTTTACTATTATCCATTTTGTTACAGCATTGCTTTCTATGCTTTGCGGTCTGTCACAAGAAGTGGTGATTTTCGTTCTAACACAGGAATTGTCAGAATAGAAATAGAAGTTTTCAATCTCTGTGTAACAAATGTTTTTACCGCTGTAATAATTGGTTTTGTGTTGCCAGCTGCCTGTTAATTCAGTGTTTGTGTTTTTACTGTTTCTGTTGTCTGTTGCGAAGTTCATCATCCAGGAGAACATAAGGCAAATTAAAATCTTTTTCATACGTTAGTTATTTAATGTTTTAAAAATTTGTTTGTTTGTTTGATGATGTAAAGATGCAGCAGGACTTTCAAATACACTTTAATCAGTGAGTAAGAGGAAATATCAATGAATAAGTGGTTTTTTGAGGAAAGAAGCATGTATACCGTATACTGATTTTAGTAAAGATTTCTATGTGTCATTCGTCTATTAAAATATAATGCTTTAACTTAGACTCTCAAATTAGTTTCATGTACAAAAAAATAGCTTTAGGGGTAGTAGTTATACTGCTTACTTTGTTTTTATATGCTGCGTATGGCAGAAAAGATCTGACTTTATCAAAAGCGTATGTAAAAGAAAAATATAGGTTGCCTAATTCTAAATTTATAAACTGGAACGGCGCGGAAATTCATTACACGGAAAGTGGTCAAGGGTTTCCCATTTTAATGATACATGGCTTTGGTGGAAGCAACCGTGATTTTTTATTGTTAGATTCTTTACTGAATGATAAGTACCGGGTAATAAGAGTTGATTTACCTGGTTTCGGATTGTCCGATTTTCCGGAATCAGATTCAGAAAATACGGACTTTCAGCAAGTGTATAATGAATACTTTGATTTTCTCGCTGACACCTTACATCTGGACTCGATGTTTGTAATGGGAAATTCACTGGGTGGAATGATGGCATGGAATTTAACAACAGTACACCCGGAAAAAATTAAGAAGTTAATCCTGTTTAACAGTGCCGGATATGATATGAAAGAAGCAATCAAGTCTGCCAATGCTAAAATATTTCAAAATCCGGTTGTTAAGCTGTTTTTAAAAAATGGAATTCCATTTTTTATGACGAAAAGAGGTATAAACAGAGTGTTTTATGACAAGAGTCTTTATACAGCAGCAAGAGTTCAACGGGTGAATGATTTATGGAACAGAGAAGGGAATCTGAAAACTATACTCAATATGGCTTCTTCGGAACAATATTTAGATCAGAATAGTATAAAAGAAGTTGCTTGTCCGACAATGATTGTGTGGGGAAAAAAGGATAAAATTATTCCGGTAAAATACGCAGAACGGTTTCATGCGGATATAAAAAACAGTCAGCTGATTGTATACGACAGTTGCGGTCATGGTCCGATGCTGGAGCGTCCGTTGGATGTTCAGCGGGATGTGCTTAAATTCCTGACGCAATAATTAATGGTCTTCTAAAGGACGTTTTTTTACCAAACCGCCTTTGATGTTTTTTACACTTTGTGTAATGATAAAAGCATCGGAGTCTATTTTCTCAAT
>JBIKPT010000264.1:0-2747 GCA_044357355.1 Chitinophagales bacterium | reverse complement strand
CAGTGTAAATACATTCGGCAACATCTTTAGTTGGAATATAACTGCTGTCCAGTATTTCCAGTAAACGATACACCAGCTCGCAGGTGGAGCAGGCTTTGGTATCATGCAGTATCCAGGCAGCATCAATTTTCGGATGCAGGTGATGGTCTATCAACACCAGTTTTGCAGTTTCATTTTTCAGAATATAGTCATTCAGCGGTTCAATTCTGCTTAAATCGTTGAAATCCAGACAAAAAATCAATTCTGCTGATTCGATGGCAATCTGACTCAGGCTTGGGTTTTCCAGGTAATTCCATACTTCTTCACAACCAGGCAGATATCCGAAATAAGCAGGAAATTCCGTTGGCGAAATAACACGCACGTCATGCCCCAATGGCTGCAGGTAATTATACAACGCCAGTGAAGACCCCATCGCATCGCCATCCGGCTTCTGATGCGTGGTAATAACGATATTTCTGGGTGTTTTTAAGAATTCCTGTAATGATACTATGTTTTCCATTTACCTCAAAGATAGTAAAAGTGAGAATGAAAGTGAGTATGCACTTGTTTTACATTAATTTACAGTAAATATTTTTACTAATAACCAATAACTTATAACTTATAACTAATTTTGCCCAAAATTACACAAATGGCAACGAACAGAACATTTACGATGATTAAACCGGATGCGGTAGAGGCAAACAACATAGGCTCTATTCTGGCTATGATGACAGAAGCAGGCTTTAAAGTTGTTGGCTTAAAATACACTCAACTGTCTGAAAAACAGGCTGGTAAATTTTATGAAGTTCACAAAGAACGTCCTTTCTATGGCGAACTGGTGGAATTTATGAGCAGAGCCCCGATTGTAGCGGCTATCCTGGAAAAAGACAATGCAGTAGAAGATTTTCGTAAACTGATAGGAGCAACTAACCCTGCACAGGCAGAAGAAGGTACTATCCGTAAACGTTTTGCAAAATCTATTGGTGAAAACGCAGTACATGGTTCTGACTCTGACGAAAATGCTGAAATTGAAGGTAATTTCTTCTTCAGTCAGTTAGAAAGATTTTAACCATCACTCTGGTTTGCTTTTTTCCATTCTTTAGAAGTTAAGGAATCGGGCATTTTAAAAGATATATATACAAAAGGCTCTCCAAATGGAGAGTCTTTTTGTTTGAAGTAGCAAACTTTAAGTTGTTAGTTATAAAATAATTGCTCGATATTTTCGATGTCAATTCTTGGAATGATTTTTAATTTGCTGATGCCTGTGCTCGGTTTAATAATATATTTTTTTGATTCATAACCGCCTTTGCTTTAGGCTGACACCACACTTTCAGTTACATCTTTGAAATGTTCTACTATTTTTACTTTTAACTCTTTTTTTAATATGCTCAATTTTGCTTCAATAAAGAATTTTTTTATCTTTCATTAAGTTTTTTTAATTATTTTTTTATATATTTAATATTATAATAAATTATTATAGTTGTTCATTAGTAAGGATGCAAAATTTAGCTTTATTTTAAACGCAACTTAACTATTCTTCATTGATTTAATGAGAGAAATACCTTTAACTTTGGCATAAATTTAATACAAGGTACTTTATGAAGCTTCAGTCCTTCCATTTGAAAAATCTTATTTTTTACCAATTGTCAATACCAGATGCAAGTTGTAGATTTTACTTAAGCTATTTTTCTTTATTGAGTAGTATTGGTCAGTTTCCAAATATAAGTATGGCTTTCTTACAACATCCTCAAAAAATTACACTATTTGTTTGCACAACACTATTAATTTTTGAGTAAATTTATGTAATCCTATTAATAAAGTATAAATAGTAAATTTGGATTGCTTAATTTCAATTTACAACTTTTATTTTTTACTTACTTCAAAATAATGAGCCATAAAGCAGGATACGTAAATATTTTAGGGAAACCCAACGTTGGGAAATCCACCATAATGAATGCACTTGTAGGAGAGCGTGTTTCCATTATCACCTCTAAAGCACAAACAACGCGTCATCGCATACTTGGTATCGTTAATGGCGATGATTTTCAAATTATCTTTTCTGATTTACCGGGTATTATTAAACCTGCTTATAAAATGCAGGAATCTATGATGGATTTTGTTCGAACCTCATTGGAAGATGCAGATACCTTTATTTTTATGGTGCAGATAGGCGATAAACCTGAAAATCAACCGGATGAATATGAGAAAATTAAGAAGATGAAAATTCCTGTCATCTTGCTGTTAAATAAAATGGATATTGCTGAACATGATGAAGTAGAACAGCAACGCATTATCTGGCAGGAAGATTTTCCACAGGCAAAAGTAATTCCGTTTTCCGCAAAATTTAACTGGAATCTGGAGACACTGATGAATGATATTGTTAGCTATTTACCAGAAAGTGAACCGTATTTTGGTAAAGACGACTGGACTGACAGACCGGAACGATTTTTTGTCACAGAAGTAATTCGCGAGAAAATACTGATGAATTACAAACAGGAAATTCCATACAGCTGCGAGGTGGTTTGCTCTTATTTTATGGAAGATGGCGATTTTATCAAAATTTCAGTAGAAATTTATGTAGAGCGTGAAAGTCAGAAACCGATTTTAATTGGTAAAAACGGCGAAATGCTGAAAAAAGTAGGCACACAAGCTCGTTTAGATCTTGAAAAGTTCTTCGGAAAGAAAATATTCCTGGAAACGCATGTGCGCGTTTCCGATAACTGGCGAAATAATGAAAGCATGTTGCGTAAATTTGGGTATAGAGATTA